>NZ_JBOFRH010000056.1:0-11747 GCF_051650925.1 Plesiomonas sp. | reverse complement strand
ATTCCGCTGACCGCCAGATACGCCCGCAGTTTTGCCGCACACCGAGTTGCCTTGGTGGGGGATGCCGCACACACGATCCACCCGTTAGCCGGACAAGGCGTGAACCTTGGTCTGCAAGATGCCGCAGCACTGGCACAAGAGCTGCTGCGCTTGCAGCAAAGTGGTAAAGATATTGGTCGCCATCACCACCTGCGCCGTTACGAGCGCTGGCGTAAAAGTGAGGCGGCACTGATGCTGGCCAGCATGCAAGGGTTCAAAACATTGTTTGATGGTGCAAATCCGGCAAAAAAATTACTGCGTGATATTGGGTTACTGCTGGCCGACAACCTACCCGGCGTAAAACCGCGTTTGATTCGTCATGCTTGTGGTTTAAGTGGCGAACTCCCGACACTGGCAAAACCCGCTACACTTGCCAAAACATCTGTGGCGAGCGTTAAGCGCGAGCGCTAGTGTTGTGTACTCGCCTTGTCAGCATTCGCCATGTAAGTATGACTCAAACATGGCGCGACTAAGCTCATCGTGTACATACCGACAGTCTGCAATATTATTTGCACCTGATATCACCGTGGTAAGGATTGTAAACTATGCCCTCATCCGACACTTGGCAGCCAGATACCTCCGCACTGCACAAACAATATTCCGCCACTGATATCAGCCATGCTGTCGGTGCGCGCTTGCGTGAATTGGGCTGGCATATTGCCACCGCAGAGTCTTGTACCGGCGGTGGGATCATCACCGCGCTGACCGAGATTGCTGGCAGCTCAGATTATGTTGATCGCGGCTTTATCACCTACACCAACCAGTCAAAACACCAGATGCTCGGTGTCTCGTGGCTGACGCTTGATACTTATGGCGCAGTCAGTGAACCGACCGTTTGCGAAATGGTGCATGGCGCACTGCACATGTCAGAGGCCGATGTTGCAATTGCTGTCAGTGGTATTGCAGGGCCTGCCGGTGGTTCAGTAGAAAAGCCTGTTGGTACAGTCTGGTTTGCCTTTGCAAGTCGTACAGGTCGTACGCTAGCTTGCCAACAGCATTTTTCGGGGGATAGAGCACTTGTCCGTATGCAAGCGGTGCATTTTGCGCTGCAAACCCTGCTAAATGAATTTCTCTTTTAAACAGGGCTTGATACTGTATGACTATACAGTATACTGACACCCAACAAAACGAGTGACTGATGCGTGGGGATACATAATGGACGAAAATAAACAAAAAGCACTGGCTGCAGCGTTAGGACAAATCGAGAAGCAATTTGGTAAAGGCTCAATCATGCGTTTGGGCGATACCAAAACGCTTGATATTGAATCTGTCTCTACCGGTTCATTAGGCCTCGATATTGCGCTGGGCATCGGCGGTTTGCCGATGGGCCGAGTCGTTGAAATTTTTGGTCCTGAATCCTCAGGTAAAACTACCCTGACACTGTCAGTGATTGCTCAAGCACAACGTGCTGGCAAAACCTGTGCATTTATTGATGCCGAGCATGCGCTCGATCCACTGTATGCCGCAAAACTGGGCGTACAAGTTGATGATCTGCTGATCTCTCAGCCAGATACCGGCGAGCAAGCATTAGAAATTTGTGATGCACTGGTTCGCTCCGGCGCGGTAGATGTCATCATTGTTGACTCCGTTGCTGCACTGACACCAAAAGCTGAAATTGAAGGCGAAATGGGTGACTCACATGTCGGCCTACAAGCGCGTTTAATGTCACAAGCACTGCGTAAACTGACCGGTAACATCAAAAGTGCCAACTGTCTGGTGATTTTCATCAACCAGATCCGCATGAAAATTGGTGTTATGTTCGGTAACCCTGAAACCACTACCGGTGGTAACGCACTGAAGTTTTATGCCTCTGTGCGCCTTGATATCCGCCGTATTGGTGCGGTAAAAGAGGGCGACGAGGTTGTTGGTAACGAAACCCGCGTTAAAGTTGTTAAAAACAAAGTATCGCCACCGTTCCGTCAGGCTGAATTCCAGATTATCTATGGCGGCGGGATCTCAAAAGAGGGTGAGCTGATCGATCTGGGCGTAAAACATAAACTGATTGAAAAATCAGGCGCATGGTACAGCTATCAGGGCGACAAAATCGGTCAGGGTAAAGCAAACTCCATGAAATACCTGCAAGAGCACGCAGAGATCGGTCAAGAGATCGACGTGAAACTGCGTGAATTGCTGCTGACCAGTACCGAAGGTGCGGTGAGTGAAACTGAAAAAGCCGATGATGCTGATGACAGCCTGAACGACGAATTTTAATGAATACCGCGTTACTTAACAGCGCGCTGCGACTTTTAGCGCAGCGCGAACATAGCCAGACCGAACTGCGCCGCAAATTAGCGGCGCTGTTTATTTCAGAACCTGCTACTGATGATGACTCATCCGCAGAGACCCTGTTCTCAGAATCGGCGGATCCCTCGCGTGAACAAAGGGCTGCTTACAAGCCCGCACATACCGCATCGAGTTTTACTGCAAAGGCTAAATCTTCCCGTCGCCAACCGGCCAAAGCCACACTGCACTTCACTACACAAAGCGCTCTGCCTACAACACAAGTGGCTTTTGATCTGGCGCTCGATGAGGTTCTCGAACACTGCGAACAACAGCACTGGGTTGATGACCACCGCTTTGCCGAGCTGTTTATTCGTAGCCGCAGCCATAAAGGGCATGGCCCGCGCCGTATCGAACAAGAGCTGCGTCAACGCGGAGTCAGCGGTGAAATCATTCAAAATGCACTGGCAGAAACCGACATTGACTGGGCTGAATTAGCTAAACAGATCGTCTATCGACGCTTTGGTGAACCGCTGCCGACAACGCGTGAACAGCGCAGTAAAATTATCCGCTTTATGTTGTACCGTGGCTTTTATCAGGAAGATATTCACTCGTTATGGTAATTCACTGCTGTAAAGCACGGTAAAGCGCATTTTATCGTGGGAAAGTGCTACCAGAATGTACGTCATGTGTGAGAAAATTTATTTATCCGCACTTTGATATTGGTATTTCCAGTTCGACAGCGTGATGCCGTCGTATCGAACAAATACCCCAAGTGATTTACTCTGACTCAGGATTTAGCTGCATGAGCAAAAGCACTGCCGAGATCCGTAAAGCTTATCTCGACTTCTTCCAGAGCAAAGGGCACCACGTTGTGTCTAGTAGCTCACTCGTTCCGGGCAATGACCCAACGCTACTGTTTACCAATGCCGGTATGAACCAGTTCAAGGATGTATTCCTTGGTCTTGATAAGCGTTCATACACCCGCGCAACAACATCACAGCGCTGTGTGCGTGCCGGTGGTAAGCATAATGACCTTGAAAACGTAGGTTATACCGCCCGTCACCACACTTTTTTTGAGATGCTGGGTAACTTCAGCTTCGGTGATTACTTCAAGCATGATGCTATCCGTTATGCATGGGAGTTCCTGACCTCAGCACAGTGGTTAGCCCTGCCAAAAGAGAAGCTATGGGTAACCGTGTATGCTTCTGACGATGAAGCGTTCGATATCTGGGCCAAAGAAATTGGTGTGCCGGAAGAGCGTATTATCCGTATTGGTGACAACAAAGGCGCACCTTACGCCTCTGACAACTTCTGGCAAATGGGTGATACCGGCCCATGCGGTCCGTGCACCGAGATCTTCTATGATCACGGCGATCACATCTGGGGTGGCCCACCGGGAAGCCCAGAAGAAGATGGTGACCGTTACATCGAGATCTGGAATAACGTGTTCATGCAGTTCAACCGTCAGGCCGATGGCACACTGCTGCCGCTACCAAAACCGTCGGTTGATACCGGTATGGGCCTTGAGCGGATCACCGCGGTGATGCAGCATGTCAACTCCAACTATGAGATTGACGTGTTCCAAACCCTGATTGCAAAAGCGGCTGAAATTACTGGCGCGACTGATCTAAACAGCAAATCACTGCGCGTTATTGCTGACCATATTCGTTCCTGTGCATTCCTCGTGTCTGACGGTGTAATGCCATCAAACGAAGGCCGTGGTTACGTACTGCGTCGGATTATCCGCCGTGCAGTTCGCCATGGTTACATTCTTGGCGCGAAAGAGACCTTCTTCTATAAGCTGGTTGGAACGCTGATTGCCGTTATGGGCGATGCCGCGAATGAACTGCAACAGCAGCAAGCGCTGGTTGAGAAAATTTTGCGTCTGGAAGAAGAGCAATTTGCCCGGACTCTCGAGCGCGGCCTGATGCTGCTTGATGACGCACTGTCTAACCTGACCGGTGATGTTCTTGATGGTGAAACTGCATTCAAACTGTATGACACCTACGGATTCCCACTCGATTTAACTGCCGATGTGTGCCGTGAGCGCAATTTGACTGTTGATGAAGCCGGTTTTGATGTCGCGATGGAAGCACAGCGTCAGCGTGCACAAGCTGCCAGCAACTTTGGTGCTGATTACAACGCCATGATCCGTGTTGACAGCCAAACTCAGTTCCACGGTTATACAGCCACCACACATCAAGGGCAGGTTGTTGCACTGTTCCGTGAAGGTCAGGCAGTTGAACAGATCGCTGCCGGTGATGATGCCATCATCGTGCTGGATCAAACGGCATTTTATGCAGAATCTGGTGGTCAGGTCGGCGATAGTGGCCTGCTGCAATCAGCTAATGCCACATTCAGCGTGACTGATACCCAAAAATACGGCAATGCCTTTGGCCATGTCGGTAAACTGGTGTCAGGGAGTGTAAACATCGGTGACACTGTAGACACCCTTGTTAATGCTGAACGTCGTGAACAAATCAGCCTAAATCACTCTGCAACCCACCTGTTACATGCCGCATTGCGTCAGGTATTGGGTGAGCATGTTGCTCAGAAAGGCTCACTGGTTACTGCTGAAAGCCTACGCTTTGACTTCTCACATTTTGAAGCCATGAAAGCGGATGAACTGCGTGCTGTTGAGCGGTTGGTCAATGCACAAATCCGCCAAAACCATTTGATCAACACCGAAATTGTTGATTTGGAAGAGGCAAAAACCAAAGGCGCAATGGCGTTATTTGGTGAAAAATATGAAGAAAAAGTGCGCGTACTGAGTATGGGCGACTTCTCGACTGAACTGTGTGGTGGCGTACATGCTACCCGTACCGGTGACATCGGATTGTTCCGCATCACCTCTGAAAGTGGTATTGCTGCGGGTGTTCGTCGCCTTGAAGCGGTGACAGGGCAAGGTGCAATTGACTTCACTGAGCGCCAGCAAGATCAACTTGATGATGCTGCACAACTGGTTAAATCTGACGCGTTTAGCGTTGCAGATAAACTGCGTGCACTGCTTGATCGCAGCAAGCAATTAGAAAAAGAATTGCAACAATTGAAAGATAAAGCAGCAGCTCAAGAGAGCGCTAACTTGGTGCATAATACCGTTGATGTCAAAGGAACTAAGCTGCTGGTCAGTTTACTCCAAGGCGGAGATGCTAAAGCACTGCGTACCATGGTTGATGATCTGAAAAATCAGCTCGGTTCAGGCATAGTAGTGCTAGGCTTAGTGCAAGACGATAAAGTCAGCCTGATTGCTGGTGTGACCAAAGATCTGGTTGGCAGTGTTAAAGCCGGTGAACTGGTTAACATGCTTGCTCTACAAGTAGGCGGTAAAGGCGGCGGTCGCCCTGATATGGCGCAAGCCGGTGGCTCTGATGTACAGGCATTGCCTGAAGCATTAGCGTCTGTGCAAGCGTGGGTTACTGAACGTCTGTAATCGCGTAACCTAGTGAAAATAAACGTACTGATTGTATATTTTAATCAGTACGTTTTAATTTTTGTGCGGTGCGTCGCTTGCTAATACCGATACTAATGCCACAATAAAATTGCAGAAAGTTGCATAGATTAGGGCAGAGTTAGGCAGCAAGGACCAAGTTTTATAAATTAAGTAAGCAAGAACTTTTGCAGATACGCTTACGTTTTTGTGACTTATATTGGATAATGTCAGTATAATGCTGACACAGAAGCTATTAGTTCAAGGAGCAAAGAATGCTAATTCTGACTCGTCGAGTTGGTGAGACCCTGATGATTGGTGATGAAGTCACCGTCACCGTCTTAGGTGTAAAAGGGAACCAAGTTCGCATCGGTGTGAATGCACCAAAAGAAGTATCGGTACACCGTGAAGAGATTTATCAGCGTATTCAGGCTGAAAAATCACAGCAACCAACGTATTAATACCGAATTACTGGCGTTTAATCGCCCGATTTTTCCGTCAGTTACGGTTATTAACGACTCTAGTGCGTCTTGCATAATATTTTGGTAGGACGCCAATTTCCCTTATTCTTTTCATCTTTCATCTTTCATCTTTCATCTTGTCCCCATCTATTTTTGCTATCTATCGCAGTGGTATTGTCTGGAATTTCCTCTTTTATGGCTAAATATGCCTACACAGCATGCTCTGTTCAGCAGAGTATTTTCACCGTCTTAGCCATATAAAAAATATCGCACGATCACAAAACCGATTTTTCCTCTGTTTTATTGTTATAGAAAATTAAAAAATACCGATTTGTGGGATACAGAAAAAAGCCACTTTCCTGAGACTGACTCGGCATCACTGAGATAAATGAACTGAAAAATCAGCATATTGTCTGTTAAATGCGCAATTGATGGCATTTTGCCAGTGAGTACGCTAAAAGTGTTTGACTTATAAAGCAGGGAAAGTAATATGTGCGCCACACAACGCCGGTGAGATGGCCGAGAGGCTGAAGGCGCACCCCTGCTAAGGGTGTATAGGGGAAACTCTATCGAGGGTTCGAATCCCTCTCTCACCGCCATTTTGAATTGCATCTGTAGCTCAGCTGGATAGAGTACTCGGCTACGAACCGAGCGGTCAGAGGTTCGAATCCTCTCAGATGCACCATTCAATTTGTATGCGGTCATAGGGAATATGCAGTGCATCTGTAGCTCAGCTGGATAGAGTACTCGGCTACGAACCGAGCGGTCAGAGGTTCGAATCCTCTCAGATGCACCATTTATAGCAATTAATCGTATCTACATTAAGTAATACGGTTGATTAAAGCACACGGTGAGATGGCCGAGAGGCTGAAGGCGCACCCCTGCTAAGGGTGTATAGGGGAAACTCTATCGAGGGTTCGAATCCCTCTCTCACCGCCATTCTTTTGCAAAGCACGAAAAGCACTTTTCGATGCATCCGTAGCTCAGCTGGATAGAGTACTCGGCTACGAACCGAGCGGTCAGAGGTTCGAATCCTCTCGGATGCACCACTTTGTTTTTTGTTATGCAAGTAGACTGGCCCAGCATTTTGCATCTGTAGCTCAGCTGGATAGAGTACTCGGCTACGAACCGAGCGGTCAGAGGTTCGAATCCTCTCAGATGCACCATAAATTAACATATTCTTACATAACAGCGGCACTCTAGCGGTGTACTCTGCTTTTGATAAGCGTATAGTTATTTGCAAGGCATGATTAGCAGATAAATCACTGTTAATTATGAGGATAAAAGAGTTAATGAGCGCATCCGTAGCTCAGCTGGATAGAGTACTCGGCTACGAACCGAGCGGTCAGAGGTTCGAATCCTCTCGGATGCACCATCTTTTATCTGCACGATATTGGTTATTGCTATTATCGTGAGCAGCTTTTTCATTCAGTGTTAATGGGAAAGTGTTAAGTTAGTGAAATACTCTTGCATCCGTAGCTCAGCTGGATAGAGTACCCGGCTACGAACCGGGCGGTCAGAGGTTCGAATCCTCTCGGATGCACCATACAAATATTGCTGCGAAAAAAAGTATTACTGAGTTATCAGGCTATTTTTTCGGGGTGATAGGTTAAAAACAGACACTGCATCTGTAGCTCAGCTGGATAGAGTACTCGGCTACGAACCGAGCGGTCAGAGGTTCGAATCCTCTCAGATGCACCATCTTAGTGAAAAGCCTCGTCATTGACGGGGCTTTTTGCGTTTGGCGCTTGTTTAAGGCTAACGGTTTCCTGTTGTTAACGTTTTTCCGCGTTTATCACTGCTGTATGCTTCTGATCTTTATAGTCTCCTTTCCTTTCATGTTTAGTTTTTGTCTTTTGCCTTTTATCTTTTTCCCTCTATTTATTGTGTTGTGTTTTTGAGTGTGTGCTGACTTAGTCTGTACTCAAGGCGTTGCATAAATCGGTGAAAGCATCACAAAACAGCATGTGGCCGCTGCAAGCGAGAGGGGATTTACGGTACAGTAATCTTGTTTGCACCGGTGTGGTGCGGTTGAGGGCGTAGCCCTGTTAAGTAGGAGTTGTTATGTACGATAGCTACCAAGGGCTGATTTTTGATATGGATGGCACGATTATCGAGTCACTGCCCGCGCATCGTCAGGCATGGATAGAGATCTTGGGGAAATACGGGCTGCCGTATGAGCCAGAGCTGATGGCATCACTCAGTGGCGCGCCAACATGGTCAATTGCCCAGTCAATTATTGATCGCCACGGTGCTGATTTAAATGCCGTGGCGCTGGCCAAAGAGAAGATGCAGCAATCGCAGAAGTATCTGTTTGATCTGTGTGAGCCGTTGCCGCTGATTGAGGTGGTAAAGGCGTATCATGGTCGCCGCCCTATGGCAGTAGGTACTGGCAGTGATACGGCGATGGCTGAGGCTATTTTGCAGCATATGGGGTTGCGCCACTATTTTGATGTACTGGTTGGTGCAAATGATGTTACCGCGCACAAACCGAACCCGGATACATTTTTACTCTGTGCATCGCGTATGGGCGTTGCACCTGAGCATTGTGTGGTGTTTGAAGATGCCGATTTTGGTATTCAAGCAGCCCGCAGTGCAGGAATGGCTGTGGTTGATGTGAGAACGCTGGCCTGATGTTGGCGGCATTTGATGCCTGGGTCGCCAGTAGCGGGCTGTGGGGCCTGCTACTGAGTAGTTTTCTCAGTGCTACGCTGCTTCCAGGTAATTCTGAAGTGCTGCTGGTGATGCTTTTACAGCAAGCACAGTGGCCCGTTTGGCAGCTAATTGTGGTTGCTTCAGTGGGGAATACGCTCGGAAGTGTGGTGAGTTTGCTGATGGGGCGAGGCGTTGCTGAAATAGCGCCACAGCGTGGTCTGACTACCGCTACCCGCTGGGTAAAAAAATACGGTGTCTGGTCATTACTGTTTAGCTGGCTGCCACTTATTGGCGATGTTTTGTGTCTGCTGGCGGGGTGGTTTCGGCTCTCTTTTTGGCCGGCTACACTGTTTATTTTATGGGGAAAAACGTTACGTTATCTTGTCGTTGCACTTATATTTCAAGGTGTTAACCATATATTTACCCTGTAGTATAAAGAGTAACCGATTGTTATACCGTAGAAATTTGGGCATTTAACCAGTATCCTTATCAGATCAAAAGTTCAGGTTGGTTGAAGGAAGGGTTATTTTGATTCCTGACGTATCTGCTGCACTCTCATGGTTAGCAGCAAACCCACATGTCGTTCAAGGTCTGGGGCGGGGTATCGAGCGTGAAACGCTGCGGATTACGCCTGATGGTCATTTGGCTCAAACTGGCCACTCTGCGGCGTTAGGCTCTGCCCTGACACACAGCTGGATCACCACTGACTTTGCAGAGAGCCTGCTTGAATTTATCACGCCGGTAGAGCGGGATGTTGACAGTCTGCTCACATTCCTGCGCGATATTCAACGTTATACCGCACGCAATATCGGTGATGAGCTGTTCTGGCCGCTCAGTATGCCCTGTTTTATCGGTAAAGAGAGTGACATTGTTCTGGCGCAATACGGTAAATCGAATATCGGTCGCCTGAAAACGCTCTACCGTGAGGGGTTGAAAAATCGCTACGGTGCACTGATGCAAGTGATCTCCGGTGTGCACTATAATTTCTCACTGCCGGATAGCTTTTGGCTGACAAGGTTTGGCAGTGATCTTGATCCTCAGGCTCTGCAAGATAAGATCTCTGACGGCTACTTAAAGCTTATTCGTAACTATTACCGCTTTGGCTGGGTGATCCCGTATCTGTTTGGTGCTTCTCCTGCACTGTGCCGCTCGTTTATCGCCGGGCGTGAAGATGTGCTGCCGTTTGAGTCAAACAGCAAGGGGTTGATGTATCTGCCGTATGCCACGTCATTGCGAATGAGCGATCTGGGCTATACCAATAAAGAGCAGAGCAAACTGGGGATTACGTTTAATCAGTTGCGCCCGTATGTGGATGCACTGAAAAAAGCGATCCATCAGCCATCACAGCAATATGCCAATATCGGCGTTAAAGTCGGGGATAAATACCGTCAGCTCAACAGCAACGTGTTGCAAATTGAGAACGAGTTTTATGCTCCAATTCGGCCTAAGCGTGTCACGTTGGCCGGAGAGTCACCGTCTGATGCGTTATTACGCGGCGGTATTCAATATATTGAAGTGCGAGCGCTTGATAATAATCCGTTCTCGGCAATAGGTATTGATGCTGAACAGGTGCGTTTCTTAGATCTGTTTATGATCTGGTGTGCGCTGGCCGATGCACCAGAAATGAGTGAAAGCGAGTTACTCTGTTGCCGTAAAAACTGGAATCGGGTGATCCTTGAAGGACGCAAACCGGGGCAGACAGTCGGTATCGGGTGTGAAGAGGCGCGTCAGCCACTGGCTGATGTTGGGCAGCGTTTGTTTGCGGATTTGCTGAGTGTGGCTACCGTGCTTGATGGCGCTGATTCTGATACCTATCAGCGGTTGTGTACTAAACTGATGAAAGCGTTTGTTGATCCCTCGTTGACACTCTCAGCCCAAGTGCTGGATCAGGTGCTGGCAAAGGGGATTAGCGGTTTTGGTTTGGAATTGGCCAAACAGTATCAGCAGCAGTTATCCAGTGAAGCGTTGGAAATGCTTTCTGATGCGCAGTTTGCGCAGGAGCAGGCCGACTCTTTTGCCAAACAAGCGGCAATTGAAGCAGCAGATACCCTTAGTTTTGATGATTACTTAGCTAGCCAGAAAGGGTAACTGCCCGTTTTAAACGGGGGCTATGGTTTTTGCGGGATAAAAAAAAGCCACATCAACCGATGTGGCTAAAAATAACATCTCTGCAGGTGTATTCAGGGATGTGATGACAACAAATAGCGCGTCTTACTGTAAATTAAGACCGGCACAGTGCGAAAAGGTTTCCCGATTCAGGCAAATAAATTTATTTATTTTCACATAAGATAAAATAGTCAAGGAAGTCAAACTCATGCCGTTATTGGATAGCTTCACTGTTGATCATACCCGAATGAAAGCGCCGGCCGTTCGCATTGCAAAAACCATGCAAACACCGCACGGGGATGCCATCACCGTTTTTGATTTACGTTTTTGCGTCCCGAACCAAGAGTTGCTGAGTGAAAAGGGTATTCACACCCTTGAGCACCTGTTTGCTGGGTTTATGCGTGATCATTTAAATGGTCAGGGCGTTGAAATTATTGATATTTCACCGATGGGCTGCCGTACCGGATTCTATATGAGTCTGATCGGTGCGCCAGA
Organism: Plesiomonas sp.; assembly: GCF_051650925.1. NCBI lineage: Bacteria > Pseudomonadati > Pseudomonadota > Gammaproteobacteria > Enterobacterales > Enterobacteriaceae > Plesiomonas > Plesiomonas sp. The sequence continues at coordinate 341 of NZ_JBOFRH010000056.1, read as the reverse complement.
TGAAGCTCGTGTGGCCGCCGCATGGTTGGCAGCAATGCACGATGTTGTCGCCGTGCAGCAGCAATCGGATATTCCTGAGCTTAATGAGTATCAGTGTGGTACCTGCAACATGCACTCACTGAGTGAAGCACAGGCAATTGCTGCACAGGTCATTGCGCGGGGGGTTGTGGCTAACTCAAACAGTGAACTGGCACTTGATGACGCGCAGTTAAAAGCACTCGCTATCCGATAATCTACTGTTTTATAAGTGATCGTGTTTATAGGTAATACTTTTTATCTATCAAAAATGCGGTTGTAAATAACATCCATCAAAAAGCCCTGCACGTGAGTTACGCGCAGGG
>NZ_JBOFRH010000055.1:0-1224 GCF_051650925.1 Plesiomonas sp. | reverse complement strand
CGTGAACGTAAATTTAACTTAGGGTGCAATGAAAATTCAGGCACAATCGCCACACCAAAACCAGCCTCTGCCCAATCAATTTGAGCATCAACACTTCCCACTTCCATAACCCGCACTGGTGGCAATGATAAACGTTGTAGCGATGCATCAATCAGTGCCCGCGTGCGGGTATCGTGCCCCAGTAAAATCAGAGTAGGTAATTCCGCCGAGGCCGCCTGCTTGGTAGCAAGCACCACCGTATCGGTTTGTTCATCAAACAATAATCCTTCACCCAAAGCACACCATTTAACCGGCTGCAACGGGGTAAAATGCAGTGGCTCACTGCGCTTTTGAGCCAATACAAACCCAAGATCTGCTTTGCCCGATTTAACCAGTTCAGCAGCCTGATCTGAAGTCGAGTTATATAGCGTAAGATCAATACCCGGAAAATGCTGCTTAAAGCGTTGAAAAGGTCGAATCAGCAGTAATCGTGAAATAATGTCGCTAGCCGCAATGGCCAATGTGCCCTGACTTTGGCTGTTTAATGCATTCAAATCAGATTGGCAAAGCTGTAACTCGCGCAACGTATTATCTGCACTCAGCAACAACCGCTCACCAGCCTGTGTTAACCGAAACGGGCTACGTTCAATTAACTTTGCCCGCGTTGCAGTCTCCAGATTTTTAATATGCAAACTGACATTGGGCTGTGTCATGTGCAGCTCAGTGGCCGTTTGACCAAAATGTTTCAAACGAGCCAAGGTGCTGAAAGTATTTAGCCAGTGAATATCAAGCATCTTACCCTACTCTCTTGCAGAAGGTTTTATCCCTTAATTATATGGAAAACTTATCAGAATGATAAATATAATTAATTTTTCTAATTCCTTAATTCATCTTAGGATAGAGCCATTGTGTGTGAGGAGAACTGATTATGTCGTCTATTGTTGTTGTAGGTGCAAACTGGGGTGATGAAGGCAAAGGCCGTATCGTCGATTATTTGGCAGACCAATCTTCTGCCAGCATTCGCTTTCAAGGTGGCAATAACGCCGGTCACACCGTAGTCAACAGCTTTGGTACTTTTAAACTGCATCAGCTGCCAAGCGGTGTGTTTAACCCAAATTGTCTGGCCGTATTAGGCCCAGGTATGGTAATCAGCCCTGAACCTCTGACCAAAGAACTCGCTGAGATCAAAGCTGCCGGTGTTAACGTCAACATGTGCATCTCTGATCGTGCAACACTGTGCTTACC
>NZ_JBOFRH010000054.1:0-4113 GCF_051650925.1 Plesiomonas sp. | reverse complement strand
CTCTGCTGATTGCCTTAATACTGGGGCTACTCACGGCGAAGGCTAAATTATCATCACATCGTGGGTTGCGTGTTATTGGTCAACTTTATACGACGGTGATCCGCGGTGTGCCAGATCTGGTACTGATGCTGCTCATTTTTTTCGGCATTCAAATTGCCGTAAATATGCTAGGTGATTGGATAGCAGAACATTACCAGATTGATTTTTATATCAATATTGATGAGTTTACCGCAGGTGTATTGACCATTGGGCTAATTTTTGGTGCTTACATGGGCGAAACGTTCCGGGGGGCGTTTTTGGCGGTAGAGCGTGGTCAGATCGATGCTGCACGGGCTTTTGGTATGTCTTCGGCACAAGTATTCCGACGGGTGTTGTTCCCACAAATGATGCGACATGCACTGCCCGGATTGGGCAATAACTGGCAAGTTCTGGTCAAGACAACCGCGTTGGCTTCAGTCATTGGGCTGACTGATATGGTCAAGCTGGCCAAAGAAGCGGCCGGGGCGGTACATGAGCCATTTATCTTTTTTATTCCGGTAGCCATTATCTATCTGGCATTAACCACGCTTTCTGAATGGGGCATTTCAGCGCTGGAAAGACACTACAGCATTGGCGTAGTCAGGGAGTAGACAAGATGAACGAGCCATTTTTGCATATTTTAACCACTTGGTTAGACGGTAACACGATTTTCACCTCTGAAACGCTGCTGCACTATGCCAATGGGTTGGTGACTACGTTGCAATTGCTGGTTGTTTCATTGTGGTTTGGCGGATTACTTGCAATTCCGTTAGCCATTGCAAGATGCAGCAAGAACCGTATTATTTCAGGCTCAGTGTGGGTATTTACCTATCTGTTTCGTGGAACACCTTTGCTGATCCAACTCTATATTGTGTATTACGGCGTGAGCATGATTGATGGTGTACAAGGCTCTGTCTGGTGGCCATTCCTGCAAAACCCGCTTTACCCCTGTTTACTTGCTTTTTCCCTCAATACTGCAGCCTACAGTACTGAGATTTTACGTGGTGCAATGCAGGCTACGCCGCGTACAGAACGTGAAGCGGCACGAGCGTACGGTATGTCATCTTTTTGTTTGTTACGACGGATAGTTTTGCCTTCAGCTTTTCGTCGCGTGTTACCCGCATACTCTAATGAGGTGATTTATATGCTGCATGCTACCTCACTCGCCAGTGTGGTTACGGTCATTGATATTACCGGTGCGGCACGTGATACCTATGCACGTTATTACGCGCCGTTTGAGGCCTTTTGCTTTGCCGCACTGATTTATCTGTGCTTAACACTGATGATTGTTGGAGTCTTTAAACGGTGGGAACAACGCTGGCAACGGCATCTACGCCCTTTATCGTAAGATTGGATATAGCCACAACCGCGTCGTGTACAAAAAAGCCGGCTTAAACCGGCTTTTTTATCTAGATAGCGTTACAACGTAAAATTAGCCCAAATTGGCGCATGATCTGACGGTTTTTCCATTCCCCGGATCTGATAATCAATTCCTGTATCTAGGCAGCGTTCTGCCAGCATTTTCGTGGCCAAAATCTGATCGATACGTAAACCTCGGTTCTCATCAAACCCTTTTGAACGGTAATCAAACCATGAAAATCTGTCATTCACTTCAGGATTTTCTGCTCGGAAAGTATCAATAAGCCCCCACTGCAACAGTGTTTCCATCCACTCACGCTCTTCAGGCAAGAATGAGCATTTTCCGGTACGTAACCAGCGTTTACGATTTTGCTCACCAATACCAATATCTAGATCCGTGGCACTGATGTTCATATCCCCCATAATGACAATCGGTTGATCTGGGTTATGGCAGGTATTGAGATAGCGCATCAGATCAGCATAAAACTTACGTTTTGCCGGAAACTTGGTTTCATGATCACAACTTTCACCTTGCGGAAAATAGCCATTAATCACCGTTAATGTGCCTGCAGGTGTGGCCAAATCAGCCATGATGATACGGCGCTGCGCATCTTCATCATCTGTCGGGAAGCCTTTACGTACGGCCAAGGGTTCAGCTTTGGTCAGTAACGCCACACCGTAATGACTTTTTTGGCCATGATAAAAAACGTGATACCCCAGCGGAGCAAGATCAGCTAACGGAAAGGCATCATCGTGGACTTTAATCTCTTGCAGCCCAATAACATCGGGTTGATGCTGCTGTACAATTTCAGCCAACTGGTGTGGCCTTGCTCGTAACCCATTGATATTAAAAGATATGAATTTCATAAGTTGTATTTATTATCACCAATAAAAAGAGATACCTAGAATGCTAACAAGGCCACAGACAGTTTGAAAGCAAGAATTGATCTCAGTCAAGATAGAGTCTTTAATGAGGCGATAACCAACCGCTTAGGTTTCACTCACCCAAGAGTCTTTACGGCAGGCATACAAAACTACAGGAATCGCCACAAATGCTGCTGTGCCCAGTACTAATATCAAACTATAAGTTAGTGGGTTACCTACTGATATTTGTTCAGGTGGAATAAAGCTAACGACAAAAGCCAGTGCTGAAGAAAATAGCCCCACACCACCAATTAACCATATACCCGCTTTTCCACCTGGAATTTTATATGGCCGAACGGTAGTCGGTTCTCGGTAGCGTAAAACAATGACAGCAATAAACATCATAATGTACATCAGTAAATATAAAATAATTGAAAGCTGCCCAAGGATCTGAAACGCAGACTGCACTGACGGTAAAAAAATCAACAATACAGAGAGCAGTGTGACAATAGCACCCTGCATCAATAAAATATTCCACTGTACACCATGACGATTCACTTTTTGCAATAACGGCGGAAGATAGCCTAATCTTCCCACGGCAAACAGGCCACTTGAAGGGCCTGAAACAATCACAGTAACCTGCCCTAACACCCCGATTGCCAGCATAGCTGCAATGAGTTGACCTAACCAAGATATCCCCAATGCAGTAAACAGATGATCATAGGTCATTAATAAGCTTTGCACTAAGTTCATATGATTTTGTGGAATTACCGCGCTGATCGTTAATGTGCCCAATACTAAAACAATAACTGTTGATATCGCTGCTAACCCAATGGCTATCGGGTAATTACGTGAAGGGTTATCTAACTGGCTAACATGTACCGCATTAATTTCCATACCGGAATAAAATAAAAACACACTTGCTGCCAGTACAATATTACTAAAATGATTAAAGTCAGGAATAGCCGCAGAGTAAGAGAGCGTAAATTCGATAGGATGTCCGGTGGAAACATATAAAGCACCGCATACAATCAGAATAATGGCAGGAATAATAGTACCGATTAATCCGGCAACTGCACTGATGCGTGACGCTGATTTTACGCCACGTGCAGTAATGCATGTAGCTAGCCAATACACACATAACACCACAACCAGTGTATATACTTTATTTTCCGCTAATACAGCATTACTGATAGGATTATTCCCTGTGTACGCTAATGATACCGCAGCAAAAATAAGCATTGTAGGAAAACAGATTGTGGTTGCCAGCCATTGTAAATAAATTGCCAATAGCCCTAACCTATCCCCCAAAGCTTGACTTATCCAGCGAAAAACGCCCCCTTTTTGAGGCCAACCCGTTGCCAGTTCGGCTGCAACAAGCGAAACAGGAACTAAAAAAAACAGCGCTGCAAATAAGTAATAAAAAACAGACGCTAAACCATATTCGGCCTCTGTTGATAAACCACGTAAGCTTATTACGGTAGTGATATTCATCAAAATGAATGTTCCTACGGTTAATACAACCGGCTTAATGGTTTTTTTATCGCCACATTGATTATTACTTATGCTCTCATTTTGATTAGGCATAACTACTCTCCAGATACCTAGTTATAGTATCAGATACCTTTTTTATAAAGTAACGCGCGGTTAATGGTATTAACCCGTTTAAATGCTATGCCATTGCTCATATTGGATAATGGCATAGCGTCTAAATATAAAGCATTTAAATATAAAGAGAATAAATATAAATTGGCCAATATCAGTTAATACTGCAATTCACTTATCTTATTTATCACTCTCTTTTTCATCCCAATGTATAATCCATGCAGGTTTACGGCATGCATAAACAATCAAAGGCACAACAAAAAAGCA
>NZ_JBOFRH010000053.1:0-2852 GCF_051650925.1 Plesiomonas sp. | reverse complement strand
AATATAGTGCAACGCAAAAAAAAGAAACAAGACTTGATCCGGAAAATGCGTATGAAACAGCAAATGCGCCAAGATCAACTCAATGAGCAAAAGCGAAAATGGGATCGGATGATGGGGCGTGAAAAGCGCTGATCACGCTACGTGTGCGGCCTCATGCAATAGCACGCACCTCGGGCGAAGGTAACCATACAGAAAAACACGCACCTTCGCCTTCATCACTGGTTAGCGTTAAGGTTCCCCCCTGCTTCTCTATCAGTGAACGCGCCAGTGCCAGTCCTAATCCCGTTCCTCCTTGCCGCCCCGATTGTTTACCGCGATAATAACGCTCAAAAATTCGCTCTCGCTCACTCAGCGCAATGCCATGCCCGTTATCCACTACATCAATGCGCACCCCATCCGCAACTTGCCTTCCACGCAGCACGACCATCGAGCCGGGTGGAGTGTACTTGACCGCATTATCTGCCAACGTACGTAATGCCAAACGGGTTAACGAGGGATCACAGAAAAACTGGCTCGGTAAGTCTTCATCATCAATCTGGATAAAATGTTGATCTGACAATAAGCGCGCAGAGTCCATCGCATCTTGCAGCAGGCTTTTAATCGGGCAATCACTCAAATTGGCACCATGCCGCAGCAATTCAAATTTGTCTTCATCCAGATAATTATCCAGTAACGAAGACAATCGCCCGGTTGCGCGTAATATTTTTTCATAACGCGCACGAACAACTTCATCGTCTGAAGTATTAGTGCGCTCCAAATTTTGCGCGGTCATATCAATCACCGCCAATGGTGTGCGTAACTCATGTGATACCGTAGCGAAGAATTGCTTTTGCTCTTCATGCACACGCTTTTCCAAGACCAGCGCTTCGGTCACTTGCTCTACCGCGCGCTTAAGGTCTGATGTGCGCTGAATAACTTTCTCTTCCAACGCTCTCTCCGCTTGAATCGAGTTACTAAGCGCTTCACGCTGGGCATGCTCTATTCTCTCGCGCATCGTCTGATAATGTCGGCTTAACCCATAGTTCATAACCAGCAAATAGAATGTCATGGTCAAGTAATAGGCATTATCTGCCAATAATCCCGGTGGAATTATCGCCATATTACGCAAAAAACGCATAAATACGGCAATCCAGTAAGGCAGCATCGCAATCAGCATTAGTCTGGCATTGGCATTTCTGCGAATAGAGAGTACCAAAACAATAATGAGTGAAATTAATGTACTGACCAGTGACCATATTTGATATGTTTGTCGCGCCACTTGACTTATCGAAGGAAGCATTAAAATAACCATGCTAAATACACTGGCCAGCATGAGATAAAATAGGCATATCCGGATTAAGTAAGGCCGTAGGGAGGATGAAAACCCGCCAAGATAGCTAAACAAAAAAGTGATACCAGCCGCTGGTGAAAACATCCATGCCACTATCATGACGCCTTCATTTATCTCAGGCACATTTTGCAACCATGACAAATAAAGATAGCCATATCCTTCTGCTGCCGCGGAGGTCATTAAGTTTAGAAAAGTAAATAAAACAAACCAGCCATAGCTGCCTTCACGAGTGGCTTGGTAAAACCAAAGGTTGGTTAATATCAAAATTACATGAACTGCAAAAAAAACACCGAAACCCAATTGTTCTAAGCCGATAGCCTCAACAAAAGTAGGTGGCGACCACAGATATATCGCAAATGTCAGGCTATTATTACCTTCAATGCGCAGGTAATAGGTATTGAGCTTTTGTGGTTCAGGATGTAACTCAAAAACCGGATTACGATACAATACATCGCGGCCACTTAATGGATGATGATCCCCTGCCGCACGTGAAGTTACCGGCGATCTTTCTCCTGCCCGGTACAGAGTAACAGAATCTAAAAAGGGCGAAACAATTTCCAGCCAATAAGGATCACTTTGCATTGCTCCCATGACGGTAAAACGCAGCCAAATCGCTCCTTTGCGGTAGCCAAAAGCCGGCATTCCTTGTAAGGGTTTAAAATTGGCTTTCACCGGCAGAGCTTGCACTTGACTAATCGATAATTCATTATTTGGATCGGCTAGCCATTCCAAATACCCTGCTAATGACTGTTTTCCTGCAGGGAGAGGAACATTAATGATCCCCGCATCCATTAATGTCTTTTCTTGCATATTCGGATTGAGGCTTGCTTCTGCGCACGGAGCCAATAGCATCATCAGTAAGGTAATAAATACAGCATGCCTGCACCATAATAGTGAGGTAGGCTCAGTTTTACGATACATCAGTGGCGGCGATGTCAGTGAATGTGACAATGGCATATTCAATCCATTAATAAGTTATTTTACGTTTTCTGTCTTATACTTCACTTAATACTGCGCAAAAGCTGTAACCATCGCGGTGCTCTGTTTTTAATGGTAATTCCACCTCATATTTTTCACGCCAACGGCGTCGTAAACGGCTCACCAAGGTATCTAAACGGCGTAAGTCATAATCTACCCACGAATGCCCCAAAGCTTCGACGATTTGGCGGCGGCTGATAACTTGCCCAGGATTATTAAGCAGCAATTGAAATATCACCATTTCAGAGGCCGTCAATTCGCTCTCCAACCCCTCTGGTGATTGCAAACGCCGACTCTCCGCCAACAGTAACCATTCACTACTCCCCACGCGCCGCCCTAACGAATCAATAATGGCAGTCAGCTCCAATAACTTTATCGGCTTGGTTAGATAATGATCCGCACCGCCATACAACCCACGTAACTTATCTTCAGTCGCATTTTTAGCAGTAAGAATAATGATCCCTGCGCGTGGCTTAACACGGCGCAATGCTGCCGCCATATCAAACCCATTTCCATCAGGCAACATGATATCAATCAGCGCAAT
>NZ_JBOFRH010000052.1:0-3263 GCF_051650925.1 Plesiomonas sp. | reverse complement strand
GTTTTGTAATCGGCGGTTAATATCTTCAATAACAGGAATGATATCTGCCAACGTATCAATGACATAATGTGCGCCAGCGGCACGCAATTTATCACTCGCCGGTTGACGACGTTCTGCTATCTCTGCTGCACTCATCGCGCTGAACGCTTCCCATGTCACGCCAAATTCATTACCCGATACAGCTAAACCAACGGTCCACATACCCGCATTGAGCCCTTCGGTGATACCGGGTACGGAGTCATCCACTTTCACACAGTGCTGCACAGCATCAATACCCAACGCCAGCACATTGGCAAGCGCCATCCAGGGGCCGGGACGCGCGCCGGCGGCAAGATCATCACTGGCAACCCAATGATCGGGAGCATATCCATGTTGCGCTGCGACAGGCACCAACACCTCCATCACCGGACGCGGATAACCAGAACAAGAGCCGATACGCATTCCCTGATCACGTAACTGATTTAAGACCGGCAGTACACCCGGAATAGGTGTGGCAAAAAATTTTACGGCTTCGATTTGCAATGGCATAAACGTCTGATAAATCATATCGATATCTGATTTATCCATTGGGCGTCCAAACTGGGTAAACCAGCGCTGAGCCACTGAAGGTAAGCGGCTTAACGCTTCAATATGCGCCCATTTTCCCAAGCCCATAGGCTGTCTGGCTTCTTCTAAACTAACCGGAAAATCATATGCAACAGCAAATGCCTCGACAAAAATAGACGTTGGTGCAAAAGAGCCAAAATCAACAACTGTACCGGCCCAATCTAGAATTAACGCGTTAACAGCAGACATAAACAACTCCAAAAAGACAATAAAAAGCACAAGGCAAAATAATTACAGGGAAAACGAAAACTCAATGATCTACCTATATTTGCGTGGCAATCTCACTATCAGTTGAGCGCCAGTAACAGGCTTTGCTCACTGCCTGCAGCAGTTGCTCAATATGGTGTGGCGTAACATCACCAATATTACCAATACGAAAACAGTCAGCCTCTGATACTTTGCCGGGGTAAATCACAAACCCCTGTGCTTTCAGGGCCTGATAAAAATCCATAAAACGGTAATCAGGGTGTTTTGGTGAGTGAAATGCGGTAATAATCGGTGATTGCCATGCCTCTGGTAAGAGCGGCTTAAAACCTAAAGCATGCATTCCCTGTACTAATAGCGTTTGATTAGCCTGATAGCGCTCAGCACGGGCACTGATCCCCCCCTCTTCTTCTAGTTCTCTGAGTGCTTGAGCGAATGCTAATACCGTATGTGTCGGAGAGGTAAAACGCCACTTCCCGCCCTGTAATTCCATGGTTTTCCATTGCGCATGCAAATCTAGCGATACGGAACGCGCCTGACCGACACAGGCTTCAAGTGCTGAACGTCGGCCAATCACAAAGCCAAAACCGGGTACACCTTGTATGCATTTGTTGGCTGAACTGATCAAAAACTCAATCCCCAGCGCTTCAATATCCAGCGGAATACCACCAAAGCTGCTCATTGCATCAACAATCAACCTGATGCCCTGCTTACGGCACAATGCGGCAACATCAGCCAGTGGGTTTAACATGCCGGTGGTGGTTTCACAGTGCACCATGGCCAAATGCGTGATCTCAGGGTGACGTTGTAACATTAACTCTATCTGTATCATTTCCGGCCGCTGAGTTTCACCGCAATCAAGCACTACGTGTGATAACTTCAAGCACGCGGCCATTTCAACCATGCGCGCGCCATACGCACCATTATTGATAATTAAAAGGGTGTCAGTATTGCTGATGACCGACCCCAAAACACTTTCAACGACATAACTACCACTACCTTGCAGTAATACGCTGCTGTAGGCCTCTGGGGTGTCGGTGGCTAAACGCACCAATTCACGACGAATCGGCTCTACAATACCGAGGTTGTAATCAGTATCCCACGTACAGCTGTCTTGCAGCATGGCAGCACGTACGCTGAATGTGGTAGATAGCGGGCCCGGCGTAAGTAACAGGTAATCAACTGCCGAGGTTGCCGTAGGAATATAGCTCATCACATCACTCCATTGGTATAGACCAGTTTTAAAGTATTGTGGATGAGATACTGAATACGGTCAAAGGGGGGAACTGCCATGCAACAAAAAATTCATATTCACGGTCTAAGAAATTGGCAGCCAATCACGTAATCTGTTTGCATTCCAAACCATTAACCCGACAATATGTATGACAGAACAGACGTGGTAAGGGACACAAAACAGAATGACTAAGCCCCATTATTTGCGGATTAAAGATACGTTGGCGGCACAGATTCAGGCGGGAGACTTTACGGTAGGCAGTAAATTGCCTTCTGAACGGGCGTTATGTGAACAATATGACACCACTCGGGTGACTATCCGTGAAGCATTAACGCAGCTCGAAGCTCGGGGTGTCATTTATCGAGCGGATCGACGCGGCTGGTTTGTGACGCCGTCACGTTTTAAATTAAACCCACGTGTAACGTCGAATTTTCATCAAATTGTGCGGGAACAGGGTGGAAAAGCACAAACGGTATTACTCGAAAAGTACAGCCAAACGGTTCCCGTACTTCTGCATCAACGTTTACAACTGCAAGAGACCGACACCATTTTTTTCCTCAAACGGTTACGTTATGCCGATGATCGAGCAGTGTGTTATTGTGAGAATTACTGTTTACCTGCCCGCGTTCCCAGTTTGCTTGATCTTGATTTAAATGGCAGCCTAACCGAGTTATACCGCGATCATTTTCATTTGCAGTATGCCCGTATGCAGGTCTCTTTTTACCCAACCTCTCTACCAGATGAGGTCGCAAAGCTGCTGGGCGCGTCTTCAGGTTTACCGGCGTTGCGTATCGAACGCTTGAACTTTGATCAGCATGGCCGTGTACTCGATTTAGATATTGAGTACTGGCGGCACGACAGTCTGGAAATTGAAGTCGACACGCAGGATTAACCGGTAAAATTGGTGTCATCATCGAGCAAATTTCCCCTTCATGGCAAACCGAACCGTAAAATGTAGGTAGCACCAAGAAGGGGTAAATACACAGTGATAGCGTAAAACACCAGTAAAACACCAATAGAATGGAAAATTATGACAACGTCAGGCGAACGTCTCTCATAATTGTGCCAACACGGGTAATATCCTCTTCATGGTTTTGATCTCTCCACACTTCTTGCAGTGCATCGGCTTCCCACTGCAGAGTCTCTTTAAGTGACAAGATCAGTTCACAATATGCACGAGCCTCTTCACTCAACGGTAGCTGATAGGTTTGCAGCCGAA
>NZ_JBOFRH010000051.1:0-11202 GCF_051650925.1 Plesiomonas sp. | reverse complement strand
AAGGCGCTATCCTCAAAGCTGAAGATAAAGATGGCCATCCGCTGGTATATGCCGGTATGAGCAAAATGTCGAAATCAAAAAATAACGGCATTGACCCTCAGGAGATGGTAGAGAAATACGGTGCAGATACGGTACGTCTGTTCATGATGTTTGCCTCTCCAGCAGAGATGACCCTTGAGTGGCAAGAGTCAGGCGTTGAAGGTGCAAACCGCTTCCTTAAGCGTATCTGGCGTTTAGCCTTTGAGCACATTGCACAAGGTGCAGTAGCTGCACTTGATGTTGCCGCTCTTAATGCTGACCAGAAATCACTGCGCCGCGATCTGCACAAAACTATCGCTAAAGTCAGTGATGATATTGGCCGTCGCCAAACATTCAACACGGCTATCGCTGCTGTGATGGAGCTGATGAACAAGCTGACCCGCATGCCACAAGAGAGCGAACAAGATCGCGCCTTGTTGCAAGAAGCGCTGATGGCGGTAGTTCGTATGCTTTACCCAATCACTCCGCATATCGGTTTTGCCTTATGGCAAGCGCTCGGCGGTGAAGGTGATATCGATGTTGCACCTTGGCCGATTGCTGATGAAGCGGCAATGGTGGAAGACAGCAAGCTGGTGGTTGTACAGGTCAACGGTAAGCTGCGTGGTAAAGTAACTGTGGCTGCTGATGCAACCGAAGAGCAGGTCAAAGTGGCAGCGTTTGCTGATGCCAACATTGCCAAACATACCGAAGGCGTAACTATCCGTAAGGTGATTTACGTGCCGGGTAAACTGCTGAATGTGGTTGTCGGCTAACACAGGAGCACCCGAGTGTTGAAACACTTACGATTCAAGCCGTTAATGCTGATTCTGACCGTGGTGGCACTTGCTGCCACGGCGGGTTGTGGTTTTCATCTGCGTGGAACTACGCAGATCCCCACCAACCTTCAGACGATGACATTACAAAGCTATGATCCTTATGGCCCGCTGACCCGCGCAATGCGTGAACAGATGCTACTCAACAACATTACGTTGGTGAAAGAGCAGGAGGCAGGTTCAGATATTCCAACCTTCCGCCTGAACAGCGCCGGTCAAGGTGATGTCGTCTCATCAGTGTTCAGCAATGGTATTGCGGCAGAGAAAAATATCACCTTAACGGTGAACGCATCGGTACTGGTGCCAGGGCAGGATGTTTATCCACTCTCGGTACAAGTTGCCCGCTCATTTTTCGACAACCCCAATACCGCACTCGCTAAATCGGCAGAAGAAGCACTGCTGCGTGATGAAATGTATCAGGAAGCGGCTCGCCGTTTAATGATCAAGTTGCTGACGATTCATCCTAAAAGTGTCTCGACACCCAGCACGCCTGAAACTCGCAAGTGATCCCTGAGAATAGGTGGTAAACACACGTTCTCAGGCCGTAAGTTCTCATGCGGCCGCTGCATGTAATAGCAGTTACATGTCATACCTGCACGGAATACCAAACCATGGTATTCCGTGCAACACCGAGTTTATCCCCGAATGAATACACAGCCTGATGAATAAAATCTTTCCTGAACAACTCGCTGCCCAACTAAAATCAGGGTTACGCCCGTGCTACTTTCTGCTGGGAAATGACCCGTTATTGCTCAAAGAGAGTGCAGATACACTGCGTGAGCAGGCAAGAGTTCAAGGATTTGATGAACGGCACAGTTTTGCTCTGGATAACCGGACTGACTGGGAAAGTATCTATCAATGTGCGCAAGCGATGAGCCTGTTTTCCGCTCGCCAAATTATCGAATTGGTACTGCCAGAAAGTGGCCCAGGCACGCACAATGCCGAACCACTGAGCAAATTAGCGACTTTACTGCACCCTGATATCTTACTGCTGATTCAAGGCAATAAACTAACAAAGGCGCAGGAAAACAGTAAGTGGTTTAAAGCCCTCAGCCCACAGGCAACACTGATCAGTTGCCAAACACCGGAACTGCCGCAACTGCCTAAATGGGTTGCAACACGTGCTCGAACACTGGCATTACAGCTCGATGATGCTTCGGTGCAGATGCTCTGCCACTGTTATGAAGGTAATCTGCTGGCACTCAGTCAAGCACTTGAACGGCTAAAACTGCTGTTCCCCGACGGAAAACTGACCCTGCCACGCGTAGAATCAGCCGTAAACCAATCATCGCACTTTACACCCTATCACTGGATTGATGCACTGCTCGAAGGAAAAGCCAAACGTGCTTTACGGGTATTAGAGCAGCTCAAAAATGAAGATGCCGAACCGGTCATTTTGCTACGCACCCTACAGCGGGAGCTAATGCTGCTGTTAACCTTGCATACAGCACTGCAGCAGGCAGCCCAACCGCACAGCCATGCACTGCGGCCACTCTTTGATCAACACAAAATATGGCAAAACCGTCGGCCACTACTGACACATGCCTTGCAACGGCTGACAGGCGCACAACTCGGGCAACAACTACACCAGTTAGCAATGATTGAGCGAATGGTAAAACAAGACTACAGTAGCGATGTATGGCCAGCTTTGCAGGCGCTCAGTTGCAGCCTCTGTGGGCATACCCTCACACTGCCATTTTCGCACGACCTATCATGATGATACCTATTCAGCCTGCTCATACAGACATCAACCACACGCAGCCTTCCCTGCCGTTAATCGGTCTGTATGGCGGTACATTTGATCCCATTCACCGCGGGCACATTGAGCCGGTCAGCGCACTGGCAACTGAAATCGGCCTGACACAGGTTCGACTGCTGCCAAACAATCTACCGCCCCATCGCCCGCAACCGCACGCCAACGCACAGCAGCGTGCCGACATGGTGGCACTGGTTTGTCAGCAGTATCCACTTTTTGTCCCCGATCTGCGTGAACTGGCTCACAGCAACCCGTCGTATACTATCAACACACTGGAAGATATCCGCCAAGAAATAGGCGCAGAACAGCCGCTGGCCTTTATTATCGGGCAAGACTCGTTACTGAGCTTACCCACATGGCATCGCTGGCAAGCATTGCTGGGTGTCGCACATCTGATAGTCTGCATGCGCCCCCACTATCAACCCCTGCCTGACGATCCCGATTTTCGACAGTGGATAACACAGCACCGAACAACCTGCCCGATGGATTTACATCAACAACCACAAGGTGCGCTCTATTTTGCCCAAACACCTCAGGTTGATATTTCAGCCACCCAAATCCGAGCACAATTACAGCAGGGTCAACGGTGCGATCAGCAATTAACGGCCAGTGTAGCGGCCTATATCCGCCAGAACCGGTTGTACTCATCAGCCTAGCTGCGTGCTATACTCCGCCGCCTGTTTTATACCGACTCTACATTCTACTGGTAACGAATTGCCAGCTAAGGGGAACTTTTGCAAGGTCAACAACTCCAAGACTTCATTATCGATAAAATTGATGATCTTAAAGGTCAACAGATCACTGCCCTCAATGTGCAAGGCAAATCAAGCATCACTGATTACATGGTGATTTGCACTGGCACGTCAAACCGACATGTCATCTCCGTTGCTGAATATGTAGCGAAAGAAGCCAAGCTTGCTGGTGTCGAGCCTATGGGTATTGAAGGCACACAAACCGGCGATTGGGTTATTGTTGATCTGGGCGATGTTATCGTTCATGTGATGCAAGAAGAGAGCCGTGCTGCGTATCAACTGGAAAGACTTTGGGGTTAAACGGTGAAACTGCAACTGGTTGCCGTTGGTACCAAAATGCCCGCATGGGTAGAAACGGGTTTTAAAGAGTATACCCGCCGTTTTCCTAAGGATATGCCGTTTGAGCTATTAGAAGTTCAAGCGGGAAAACGCGGGAAAAATGCCGATATCAAGCGCATTCTCGATAAAGAGGGTGAACAGATGTTGGCAGCCATTCCGAAGGGAAATCGGATAGTCACCCTTGATATTCCCGGTAAACCTTGGACAACAGAACAATTAGCTGAACAACTAGAACGCTGGAAACAAGATGGCCGTGATGTCAGCTTTCTGATCGGTGGTCCTGAAGGGCTTTCGCCCGCCTGTAAAGAGGCGGCGGAACAGAGCTGGTCACTGTCACCGCTGACACTGCCGCACCCGCTGGTACGTGTACTGGTGGCTGAGAGCTTGTATCGGGCGTGGAGTGTAACCACTAACCACCCTTACCATCGGGAATAGTTAACAAAATCAGCTGTAACACGTCATACAGATACATTGCCATTGGGATTTTATTAGCGAATGAAGCAGGATCGTACTCATTTTCGTGATCACTCATCAGAAAGCGCGCTGTTTGTTCGACGGGCTGTGGTCGCCTTTATCGGTATTTTACTGCTCAGCAGCATTCTGGTGGCAAATCTTTATCATCTGCAAGTGCAAAGCTACGAAGATTACCAAACCCGTTCGAACGATAACCGAATCAAACTGCTGCCCATTCCGCCAAGCCGGGGATTAATTTACGATCGCAACGGCATTTTATTGGCCGAAAACCGCACCGTATTTCAGCTAGAAATGATGCCGGAAAAAGTCGACAACGTAGATAAAACGCTAGAGGCCCTAAAACCGATTGTCGGTTTAACCGATGGCGATATTGCGGACTTCAGAAAAGAGCGAAAACGTGCCCGCCGTTTCACCTCCATCGCCATCAAAACACCACTGAATGAAGAACAGGTTGCCCGTTTTGCCATTAATCAATACCTGTTTCCGGGTGTTGAAGTTAAAGGCTACCTGAAACGCTACTACCCTTATGGGCCAGTTCTGACCCATGTGATCGGCTATGTGGCAAAAATTAACGACAAAGATGTCGAACGATTAGGCAAAGAAGACAAACTTGCCAACTACTCAGGTACGCACGATATCGGGAAACTGGGTATTGAGCGTTATTACGAAAATATTCTGCACGGTCAAACCGGTTCAGAAGAGGTTGAAGTAAACAACCGTGGCAAGGTGATCCGCAAACTGCGTGAGCAACCGCCTATTGCCGGACAAAACATCACTCTGAGCCTTGATTTAGAGCTGCAGCAGTACATCGAAAAAATTCTGGCCGGACGCCGTGGCTCTGTGGTGGTGCTTGACCCACGTGATGGCAGCGTACTGGCCATGGTCTCTAGCCCAAGTTACGATCCGAACTTATTTGTTAACGGCATTCCAAGCTCTACTTACAGCGCCCTGCTCAATGATCCCGATTTGCCGCTGATCAACCGTACAACACAGGGTGTCTATCCACCCGCCTCAACCGTTAAGCCTTTTATCACTGTTGCCGCGCTTGAAACGGGGGTTATCACCACCAAAACGACCCTGTTTGATCCGGGCTGGTGGAAGCTGCCGGGCACCGAAAAGCGCTACCGCGACTGGAAAAAGTGGGGGCATGGTACGCTTAATATCACCAAGGCCATTGAAGAGTCTGCCGATACCTTCTTCTATCAAGTTGCCTACGATATGGGAATTGATCGCCTCTCTGACTGGATGAAGAGATTTGGCTTTGGTCAGTTTACCGGTATCGATATCTCTGAAGAGCGGCCGGGGATCATGCCATCACGTGAATGGAAAATAACCCGCCACCGTAAACCTTGGTATCAGGGTGACACTATCCCTGTCGGGATAGGTCAGGGTTACTGGACAGCCACCCCTCTGCAACTGGCAAAAGCGATGACCATTCTGATCAACGATGGTGAAGTCAAACCACCACACCTGCTCAAATCTATTCAGGGGAATGGTATTACCATGAATTACCCTGACGAAAAGCTGCCCCCGATTGGTGTTAAAACATCAGGATATTGGGAGATCGCCAAAGATGGTATGTATGGCGTAAACCACCGCAGTAACGGTACTGCCCGTAAATCATTTGTGGGTACACCGTATAAATCAGCAGGAAAATCAGGCACGGCACAGGTGTTTAGTCTGGCAGCCAACCAAACCTATGATGCCAAAAAGCTGGCCAATCATTTACATGATCACGCATGGTTCACCGGTTTTGCACCGTATGAGAACCCGCAAGTGGTTGTCTCTATTTTGCTGGAAAACGCCGGTGGTGGTTCAAGCAACGGTGCTCCGATTGCCCGACAAATTTTTGATCATGTACTGCTAGGCAAACAAGCCGTTGAGCCTGCTGATAATGCTTCACAAGAGGATAATACACCGAATGACTGACACCAATCGGCCACGCTCATTCTGTGACCGTATCCATATTGACCTGCCGCTGCTGACCGGCCTGTTTTTGTTATTGATGATGGGCGCATTTGTCATGTACAGCGCCAGTGGTCAAGACATGGATATGATCGAACGTAAAATTGCCCAAGTCAGCTTAGGTTTACTGGCCATGTTTATCATGGCGCAGATCCCCCCACGAGTATACGAAGCTTGGGCCCCTTACCTGTACGTTGTCGGTGTGATACTGCTGATACTCGTTGATCTGTTTGGTGCTATCTCAAAAGGTGCTCAACGCTGGCTTGATCTGGGGTTTGTCCGTTTTCAGCCGTCTGAACTGGTGAAATTGTCGGTTCCGCTGATGGTCGCACGCTTTATCAGCCGAGAGCCGATGCCTCCGTCGATGAAAAATACTGCCATCGCGCTAGCGCTTATTTTTGTCCCTACCCTGCTGGTGGCTGCACAGCCTGATTTGGGTACCTCCATTTTAGTTGCGGCATCCGGTATTTTTATCGTTTTCCTGTCGGGGATCAGCTGGTATTTAATCTTAATCGCAGTCGGGCTGATTGCGGCTTTTGTGCCGGTACTCTGGTTCTTCCTGATGCACGATTATCAGCGTACGCGCGTACTGACACTGCTTAATCCAGAAAGTGATCCGCTCGGTGCGGGCTACCACATTATCCAATCAAAAATTGCGATTGGATCAGGCGGTGTATTCGGGAAAGGCTGGCTGCACGGAACGCAATCACAGCTCGAATTTCTGCCCGAGCGCCATACCGACTTTATCTTTGCCGTAATAGCAGAAGAGCTGGGGATGATAGGCTTTCTGGTGCTGATGGCTCTGTATATCTTTGTGATCGCTCGCGGGCTGACCATAGCCTCACGTGCACAGACTGCCTTTGGCCGATTATTGGCAGGCGGTATTACACTGATCTTCTTTGTTTATATCTTTGTTAACATTGGTATGGTGAGTGGTATCTTACCGGTCGTTGGCGTACCGTTGCCATTAATCAGTCATGGTGGCACATCAATCATTGCACTGATGGCAGGATTTGGCATAGTAATGTCTATTCACACCCACCGAAAAATGCTGTCTAAAAACGTATAAGGGAACAGATGCGTAACCATGGTATTTACCCACTGCTGATAAGCCTGTTACTGGCAGGTTGTGTATCTCAACAACCTGCGCCAACAAATGATGTGGCTAATCCTCCGCAGCAAGAAGAAGAGCAACAATCTTTTGCGCTGGATATGACCCCACAAATGGAAACCCTCAGCAGTGCTCAAGATCAAAGCACAGCAATGGGCGTATCAGCACAGCCATCTGTACCTGCAATCAGCGGTACAGACAACAACGGCTATATCACACAGCCTGCGCCAATCGTTGCACAGCCTGATCCATTGCCGATGTACAGCAATACTGATGAAAACGGTGTCACCACCCGCGTCAGTACCGAAGGTAACAGCACCCGTATTCATATCAGCCCAGCAGCCGGTGAACCTGAAGTGTTACCTGAGACAACCCCAACCGCGGCACCGGTAGCTCGCACAAATACCCCACGGATTAACAGCACTGCGGATGCCTCGGCAACTCGCTTTACTGTTCAGGTGGTAGCAATCAGTGATCAGACCCGTGCCACAAACCTGCTGACACAACTTAAGCAAAGCCATAATATTGGTGGGAAGATAGAACAAGCCGGTGCATTTTACCGCGTACAACTTGGGCCGATTGCTAGCCGCGCACAAGCAGAAGCACTGCGTGATCAGCTGAAAAATGAAAATTATCCACAAGCATTTGCGTTTGCAAATGCTGATACGCATTAAGTGTATGGGCATGTGCATATAATATGCGCATATAAACTGTACATACTTTACACAAATAAACATTGATGTTTGTTTACATTAACCCTTTACTTTAGCCATGGAAGAAGTTGTTCAGACCATGAAATTAACCCGATTAACTAAATCAGCACGCTTCTTGCTGCTGGGCACAATCTCTGTTTCTGCATCTTATGCTTTTGCAGACACCACGATCCCTGTTGCACCGAGTATTGCTGCAAAATCCTATATTTTGATGGATTACAACTCCGGAAAAATTTTGGCTGAACGTGATGCTGACATGAAAATTCTGCCAGCAAGCCTGACCAAAATGATGACCAGCTATGTTATTGGCCGTGAAATCAAAGCCGGTAAAATTTCACCGGATGACGTTGTTATCGTCAGTAAAAATGCGTGGAGTAAAAACTACCCAGACTCCTCGAAGATGTTTATCGAAGTGGGTAAGCCGGTTAAAGTTGCCGATCTAAACCGCGGTATTATTATCCAGTCCGGTAATGATGCTTGCGTGGCCATGTCTGAACATGTTGCCGGCAGTGAAGACTCATTTGCCGACATGATGAACAAATATGCCAAAGAGCTTGGCATGAACAGCTCTCACTTTATGAACCCGCACGGGCTGGATAACCCAGACCAGTACAGCACCGCACGCGACCTTGCTACGCTTGGTTCAGCGCTGATCCGTGATGTACCCGATGAATATGCGGTCTATAAAGAGAAATCGTTCACCTATAACGGCATTACTCAGCCAAACCGCAACTCACTGTTGTGGGATAAGAGCCTCAATGTTGATGGCATCAAAACTGGCCACACCGCAGCAGCGGGTTTTAACTTAGTCTCTTCTGCAACAGAAGGCCAAATGCGTCTGGTTGCTGCCGTCATTGGTGCATCTAGCTCACAACAGCGTGCAGCAGAGAGTAAAAAACTGCTGACGTGGGGCTTCCGTTTCTTTGAAACCATTGAGCCACTAAAAGCTGATCGTGAATTTACCAAAGAGCGTGTCTGGTTTGGCGATGCCTCAGAAGTCAGCCTTGGCGTACTGAAAAATGTCTATATCACCGTACCGCGTGGCCGTGTAAATGATCTTAAAGCCCGTTTTGAGCTGGATAAAGAGCTAAAAGCACCGCTGACCCGTGGTGATGTGGTGGGCAAGATTTTCTTCCAGCTTGATGGAAAAGATGTTGATACACAGCCACTGGTTGTATTAAATACCGTAGAAGAAGGTGGTATGTTTAGCCGACTGGCAGATTACTTTACTTTGCTGTTCCACCGTTGGTTTGGCTAATTTCGCCCCCATATAGTCTGTATAGAGAAACCGATTTCTCTGCTGACGATATAGCCTGACACTGCAACACACCGGCAGGCGGTTTATATCAGCGCGATCTACTATCAAGGATGATCCCAGTGAATACTGGGGTCATTTTTTTATTCTGCGTTACCCTCCAGACTGGAGCACTGACTATGCAAAAAACAAAACTTAACGAATTGCTCGAATTCCCGTGTTCTTTTACCTATAAAGTCATGGGGTTAGCTCAACCTGAGCTGGTTGACAAAGTCGTTACCGTTATACAAAAACATGCGCCGGGTGATTACACCCCTGCGGTAAAACCAAGCAGCAAAGGCACTTACCACTCAGTGTCAGTGACCATTACTGCAACCCATATTGATCAAGTTGAAACCCTGTATGAAGAGCTGGGTGCTATCGATATCGTGCGTATGGTTCTGTAATTTTGATATCCTGTTCGGGCAACAGCACCGAACAGGGCGTAAAATCGTGTTCTGTGCCGCTAAACTATGCTGCCAAACAGTATCAGCACAGAACATGTCTCTTCTGCTCCTTCACACCAACCCATGCAAGGCTGTCATTATCGTACGATAGCCACTAATTTCAGGTTCCGGTTGTGAAACAAGTCCGTATAATGAGCGTAATGTTCACAACTGCATGGTGATGCTTTTGCAACATCAAACCTTAATTGTTCGCCAGCTCGGGCAACAAGATTACGAACCCATCTGGCGTGCTATGCATGCATTTACCGATCAGCGTACATCAGATACTGCCGATGAAATCTGGTTGGTTGAGCATAATCCGGTCTTTACACAAGGTCAGGCCGGAAAAGCTGAACACTTACTGGCATGCGGTGATATTCCGGTTGTACAGTCAGACAGGGGTGGTCAGGTAACTTATCACGGCCCCGGTCAGGTCGTCATGTATGTACTGATTGATTTGCGCCGCAGCAAACTCGGTGTTCGTGAACTGGTCAGCCATATCGAAAATTGTGTGATTAACTCACTGGCACATTTTTCCATCAACGCACACGCACGCGCTGATGCACCCGGTGTGTATATTGCTGCTCAGCACGCCAATGCAGAGCCAAATACGGCACATATCCCTGAAAAGAAAATTTGCTCTCTCGGGCTACGTATCCGCAGAGGCAGTTCATTCCACGGATTGGCACTGAATGTTAATATGGATTTATCCCCCTTCACCCGAATTAACCCCTGCGGTTATGTTGGCATGCAAATGACTCAGACAGCAGATCTGGGCGGCCCGACAAACGTTGCAGAGGTAGAGTCAGTTCTGGTGCGGGAATTCATTACTTTGCTCGGCTATCACAACGTTGAGCACTCTTCTTGGAAATCACTGACCCATGAGTAAACCCATTCAAATTGAGCGCGGCGTAAAATACCGTGATGCCGATAAAATGGCGTTGATTCCGGTAAAAAATGTTGCCGTTGAACAATCTGCTGTACTGCGTAAACCTGAGTGGATGAAGATCAAACTGCCTGCTGACTCTTCACGCATTCAAGAAATTAAATCTGCGATGCGCAAAAATGGTCTGCACTCGGTCTGTGAAGAGGCCTCGTGCCCAAATCTGGCCGAATGCTTTAACCACGGTACGGCAACCTTTATGATCCTTGGTGCTATCTGCACTCGCCGCTGCCCGTTTTGTGATGTTGGCCATGGTCGTCCGCTGCCGGTCGATACCGAAGAAGCCGCCAAACTTGGCCGTACTATCCGCGATATGAAACTCAAGTATGTGGTAGTAACGTCAGTGGATCGTGATGATCTGCGTGATGGCGGCGCACAGCACTTTGCTGATTGTATCAGTGCCATTCGTGCCGAAAGCCCAGCAATCCGTATCGAAACGCTGGTTCCTGACTTTCGTGGTCGAATGGATCGTGCGCTGGAGATCCTAACAGCCACCCCGCCGGATGTTTTCAACCACAATCTAGAAAACGTACCGCGTTTATATCGTCAGATCCGCCC
>NZ_JBOFRH010000050.1:0-3330 GCF_051650925.1 Plesiomonas sp. | reverse complement strand
CTTTCTCTGGAAAAACTGCGCGCGCAATTGGAACAAGCCGGATACCGACCCGCCGAACAGGTGATGGAGCACGGTGAGTTTGCGACCCGAGGCGCGTTGCTGGATCTGTTCCCGATGGGTAGCCTGACACCGTTTCGGCTCGATTTTTTTGATGATGAAATTGATTCAATCAGAACGTTTGACCCCGATTCACAGCGTACACTGAACGAAGTCACACACATTAATCTATTGCCTGCGCGTGAGTTTCCTACCGATAAAACGGCCATAGAGGGCTTTCGCAGCCGCTGGCGTGAGCAGTTTGAAATTCGCCGCGATCCGGAGCATGTCTACCAGCAAGTCAGTAAAAATACACTTCCAGCCGGTATTGAATATTGGCAACCGCTCTTTTTTGAGCAGATGACCACGTTGTTTGATCACCTGCCAGACAATATACTGATTGTAACAGTAGGCGATACTGCTGAAGCCGCCACCCGCTTTTATGCCGATGCAACAAAACGCCACCATGATCGGGGAATTGACCCGATGCGGCCACTGCTTGATCCTTCGGTATTATGGCAACGGGTTGATGAACTGAATGGCCATCTTAAACAGTACCCGAATGTTCATTTGCAACAAGCCCCGCTAGATCTACGTGCAGGCCGCGAAAATCTCCCCCTAACAGCGCTTCCTGAGATAAAACTCCAGCATCAGCATAAAGAACCGTTACAGGCATTGCGCCATTTCCTTGAAAACTTTACCGGTGCAGTTGTGTTTTCTGTTGAGAGTGAAGGCCGCAGAGAAACGCTGCTCGATTTACTTTCACCACTGAAATTACGCCCGAAAACCATTCATCACCTGCACGAAATCAGAGATACCCGCAAGCCAGAGCCGGTGTTAATGGTTGGAAGTGCCGAAACGGGTTTTATCCTAAATACTGGAAATACCGCACAGTCAGATAAAGATATCACCACTTATGATGCAGCGGCTCAGCCTCTTCTGGCCCTGATTTGCGAAAGTGACCTGCTCGGTGTGCGGATTAGTCAGCGCCGACGCGATAACCGAAAAACCATCAACACCGAAACGATTATCCGTAACCTTGCTGAATTGCGGATTGGGCAACCGGTGGTGCATCTTGAACACGGTGTGGGGCGTTATGGTGGGTTAACAACGCTAGAAACCGGCGGGATCACCGCAGAATATATGGTGCTCACGTATGCGGGTGAAGCCAAACTGTATGTGCCGGTTTCATCACTGCACTTAATTGGCCGTTATAGTGGTGGTGCAGATGAAACTGCGCCGCTGCACAAACTCGGGGGTGAGGCATGGGCAAAAGCCCGTGGTAAAGCCGCAGAAAAAGTGCGTGATGTTGCCGCCGAGTTGCTCGATATTTATGCTCGCAGAGCCCTAAAGCCCGGTTTTGCTTTTAAGCACGATCGTGAACAGTACCAGCAATTTTGCAGCACCTTTCCTTTTGATGAAACCGAAGACCAGCGCAACGCGATCAATGCCGTATTAACCGATATGACTCAGCCTTATGCGATGGATCGGCTGGTTTGTGGTGATGTTGGTTTTGGTAAAACTGAAGTGGCCATGCGTGCAGCATTTTTGTCTGTGATAAACCACCGCCAGGTAGCCATACTCGTGCCCACTACCTTGTTAGCACAACAGCACTTTGAAAACTTCCGTGATCGTTTTGCCAACTGGCCGGTGAATATTGAAGTGATGTCGCGCTTTCGCAGTGCAAAAGAGCAGCAAGCGATACAGCAAAATGTGACTGAAGGTAAAGTTGATATTTTAATTGGTACACATAAACTGCTGCAAAATGATATTAAATTCAGCAACCTCGGCCTGTTAATTGTGGATGAAGAGCA
Organism: Plesiomonas sp.; assembly: GCF_051650925.1. Lineage (NCBI taxonomy): Bacteria > Pseudomonadati > Pseudomonadota > Gammaproteobacteria > Enterobacterales > Enterobacteriaceae > Plesiomonas > Plesiomonas sp. The sequence goes on along the minus strand of NZ_JBOFRH010000050.1, from coordinate 1,480 downwards.
CCGTTTTGGTGTCCGCCAGAAAGAGAAGATCAAAGCACTGCGCGCCGATGTTGATATTCTCACCCTAACTGCAACCCCTATTCCGCGCACGCTGAATATGGCCATGAGCGGTATGCGTGACTTATCCATTATTGCCACCCCACCAGCACGCCGTATGGCGGTGAAAACCTTTGTACGTGAGTATGACGATTTAACCATCCGTGAGGCCATTCTGCGTGAAGTACTCAGAGGGGGTCAGGTCTATTATCTGCATAATGCGGTTGATAGTATCGAGAAAACCGCTGAAAAACTGGCCGAATTAGTGCCAGAAGCACGTATCACTATTGGCCATGGCCAGATGCGTGAGCGCGATTTAGAACGGGTAATGTCTGATTTTTATCATCAGCGCTTTAATGTGTTGGTGTGTACCACCATTATTGAAACGGGTATTGATATCCCGACTGCCAACACCATTATTATTGATGATGCCGATCATTTCGGGCTGGCTCAATTGCACCAGTTGCGCGGGCGAGTCGGCCGATCACACCATCAGGCTTATGCCTATTTACTCACACCACCGCCAAAACGTATGACTGACGATGCACGCAAGCGTCTAGAGGCTATTGCCTCACTCGAAGATCTGGGAGCTGGTTTTGCTCTGGCAACGCACGATCTGGAGATTCGGGGTGCAGGTGAGCTACTGGGCGATGATCAGAGCGGGCAGATTGAGTCTATCGGTTTTACCTTGTACATGGAGATGCTAGAGAGTGCAGTTGATGCACTGCGTAACGGTAAAGAGCCGTCACTCGATGATTTGACCCGTGGACAAACTGAAGTGGAACTGCGCATTCCCGCTCTGCTGCCAGATGATTATCTGCCAGATGTGAATATGCGGCTATCGCTCTACAAGCGGATTGCCAGCGCCGAAAATGAAGCGGTACTCGATGATCTTAAATCAGAGATTATTGATCGCTTTGGTTTACTGCCCGATCCTGCACGCCACTTACTCAGTGTTGCACGAATTCGCCTGCGTGCGCATCGCTTAGGTATTAAGCGTGTAGAAGCCTCTGACAGCGGTGGTTATATCGAGTTTAATGAACAGCCCAATATCAGCCCTGTCTATCTGATCTCACTGTTACAACAACCACAGCAATTCCGGTTAGACGGCCCGACTAGACTCAGATTTTTTGCCGAGCTGCTCGGCCGTAAAAAACGCATTGAATACATAGAACAATTGATCGGCAATTTTGAAACACACAAGATCACGCAGTAAATCATGTAATAAATAATACTGTGCTCAACATTAACGGAACATATTCCCAGTAAAAACAGTTCACAGTAAAAAAAGCACAGTACCCAATGTGGGGCTGTGCTTTTTTATTTTTGCAATTTGGTATCCACTAACACTATCACGGGTTTGCGTGCTGACTCAGGACTGTAACCAAATCCTGTGTCGAAAAGGGTTTACTGAGAAAACCATTCATTCCCGCATTTTGGCACT
>NZ_JBOFRH010000049.1:0-5320 GCF_051650925.1 Plesiomonas sp. | reverse complement strand
CTCTTACGGCCTGATTTCCCTATCAATCCGATCTCGTATACCCGTTACAGCTCATCTCATCACTCAAACGTATGCCTTGCAACATACATTTTATGACAAGCTAATGATTATTGTTTGACACATTCGATTTCATCTTTTTTTATCATAAAAATCATGAGATTAAATAATTAATCCCAGCATTTTGTTAAGGAGTGTTTACATTCCACCACAGCAACAAAAATCTCGGTAATATTAACGGCCATGTCATATTTATAACGTAAAAATATCCATCAATGCCGATAGTTATGGAGCTTTGGGATGATTAATGTGGATGATGTTTTAAACAAGTATATACCGACACTCCCGCAGCACACATGGCTTTACCGCCCAGTGAGTGCGGTACTCAAAAACCTGCTGCATGAACAAGATTTACACTCATTCGCACATGATTACCCCAGCGTTACCGGTTTTCAATTTGTTGAGCAAGTACTTAATTACTTTGATTTTAGTACTGTGGTGAACCCGAGCCAGCTTGAAAACATTCCCGTAACCGGACGTGTTGTTTTCATTGCAAACCACCCTATCGGATCACTCGATGGTTTATCCTTGTTAAACTTAATTGGAAAAACGAGACCTGATGTCAAAATAATAGCTAATGATATGTTGCTACAAATTGCACCATTAGCTTCACTGCTGCTGCCGGTGAATAATATGGGTGGTCGAACTCCCAAAGAAAATCTGAGCCACATTCATCAATGGTTAGAACAAGAAGGCGCACTGATTATTTTTCCTGCGGGTGAAGTATCCAGATTACGGCCCAATGGCATTCAAGATACGCTCTGGCACAGTGGTTTTTTACGGATAGCCAGTCGAGCACAAGCACCGGTGATCCCGATTCATATCACCGGCAGAAATTCAGCCGTTTTCTACGGTACTTCTATGGTGTACAAACCATTGTCTACCCTGCTGCTTGTGCAAGAGATGTTTAACCAAGCCCATAAAGCAATTCATGTGCGTATCGGGGCGCCAATCCCCTATCGCCATTACCATTCACTTTGCCACCTTCCACTGAAAACACGCATCAAGCTATTTCGTAAACACCTTTACCTCATCGGTCATGATAAAAGTGGTGTTTTACCGACTGAGATTGCAATTGCGCACCCTGAAAATCGTCAGACACTGCGCCAAGCCATTTTTGCCTGTGAAGCATTAGGTGTCAGCAATGATGGCAAGAAGATCTATTTGTACCGTTATCAGCCCAATTCACCGGTTATGCGGGAAATAGGCCGCTTACGCGAGCTGTCGTTTCGTGCTGTAGGTGAAGGCTCTGGTCAGCGCTATGATATTGATGGATACGATAAACACTATCTACACATTGTGTTATGGGATGACCATGAGCTTGAGATTGTAGGTGCTTACCGTTTATGTGATACGGCAACAACGCTACAGGAAAAAGGCTTAGAAGGTATCTACACGCACTCGCTGTTTCATTATGATGAAGGCATGACACCTATTTTGCAGCAAGGGCTAGAGTTAGGCCGCAGTTTTGTACAACCGCGTTACTGGGGATTACGCAGCCTTGACTATTTATGGATGGGAATCGGGGCTTTTTTAGCGAAAAACCCGCAATTTCGCTATCTGTTTGGCCCGGTAAGTATCAGTAACGGTATGCCACCAGAAGCCAAGAATTTGCTGGTGTATTTCTACCAAACCTATTTTGCAGCCGATCATCCGGTAGCGCGATCTCGCAGACCGTATGAACTGACCAGTGATCTGCAAAAAGAGCTACAACAACACTTTAATGGTCATGATTATCTGCAGGATTTAACTACCCTCAAACTGCTGCTACACCACTTTGGTGTGCAGATCCCAACACTGTATAAACAATACAGTGAACTTTGTGAGCCTGGCGGCGTGCAGTTTTTAGATTTTGGGACTGATCCTGATTTTGCCGATTGTATTGATGGGCTAGTGTTAATCGATACAACCAAAATTAAAGCTAAAAAGCGGCAACGTTATATTGATGTTCACCATCAATCCGATAATCACGCCTTGCGTGAGTAATACAAAACATTGAGTTATACAGATAGGGATAGAAACAAAACAAAACAAAACAAAACAAGACAAAGCAAGAAAAAACAAAGCCCTCTGTACTCTCAACACAGGGCTTTATTTTTCTAGCAGAGGTGACTAAAACCGTATTACATGCTTACCATGTACGTACAGGGCCGGTATCAATGTGTACAAAGTTACTTTTTGGATAGTAACCCACACCACCAGCGCGCATTTTCAATGCAGCTTTACGCACATGGCTCAATGATGCACCTTCGATACGAAAATCAACCGCACGCGCCAATGTATGGTAGCTGTGTTTTGCCACCCCACTTGAGCGTTGACGCAGATTTTTGTTCGTCTTTGGTGAGCGGTAACCTGAGATCAGCTGAATTTCACCTTTAGTGCCCAGCATCAGTTGCACTCGATATAACTGTTCGAACAGCTTCTTGTCTATTTTTGTTACCTGATTCGCTCGGTAATCACGCAGCAAAAAGTTTAAACGGGTGAGCTCTTCAGAAACATAGTTTTTACCATCAAAGAACTCAGCTTTGACTTTTTCTCCGGTATTGATATTACTCAGTGTCAGCACTTTGGGTTTAGATGTTGAGAGTGATGCCCAAGCCTGCCCGGGTAGTAGTGAGCAACCTAGCACTACACCACCTAAAGCAAGCCACTTACGACGACTGTGATCAATCCCTTGCTCAAGATTTTGCATAATTTTAGTGATTACTATCCGGTTAATTATAAACAAACGCTATAAATAGCAGCAGCGTGAACCTTAACTGGCATGACAAAGCTAGTCAACCTCTGTGCAGGCACAAAGATCTGACAGATCCTTTTACATATCACACAAGTCAGACATCCCGTTTACTTTTTTATTCTTTTCCATTGCTGTTTTCGTGAGCTTTATCACTAAAGAAATACCAAAAAGGGGAAATATCGCATATTCAGTCTGACATGACAGTGTTCGCTCTTTTTTTTGTTATTTTGTCGACCAGCTTCAATTTCAGGTCGACCCTGTAGTGTGCTCACTTGCCCTCTTCCTTTAAAAAAATTGCCGGAAATGGGTAGGAATAGGTAAAAAGAGACAAAAAAAGAGAGCATTTCTGCTCTCTTATCTTACAACCTAAGATTACACGGTAATCAGTTGATCAGTGCACGTAAATTGTCACGGATAAGTGCACTTGCGCGGGTCACTTTATCGTAATCATACACATCTGTTCGGTACTGTACTTGCCCGTTGTCTGCTACCCATGATGACAGGTAATAGATCTGTACCGGTACACGCTCACGAATTGGCACATAGGTTGTTTTACCTTTACCCAAGGTAGAACTGACTCGCTCTTGATTCCAACCTACATCTTTGAGCAGCATATCAGCCAGTTGTGCGGCTTTATTCACGCGAATACAGCCTGAACTCAGTGCCCGAATATCTTTACCGAATAAACCTTTGGCCGGTGTATCGTGCAAATAAATGGCTTCAGCATTCGGCATATTGAACTTATAACGGCCCAAAGAGTTATCGTCACCTGGCGCCTGTTTTAAGCGATACGGAAAGTTCTTTTCTGACATTCTTGACCAATCAATATCATACGGTGAAATCTCATACGCTTCATTGGTCCAGTCACTCAAAATGACGTAGCCATGTTTAGCCAAATAGCTTGGATCTCGTTTAATTTTTGGAATCAAATCTTCACGAATCAGACGATCTGGCACTGTCCACGGCGGGTTTAATACCACGTTATTCAGTTGGCTATGCATAAACGGGGTTTTACGGCTCGGACGACCAACAATCACTTTAGAATCGAGGATCTCTTTACCATCGCGGTAATACGCTAAATGGTAGTCAGGAATATTAACCCAGATTCCGTTAACTTTTTCTGCTGGTAGCAGGCGTAAACGTTGCATATTCAACGCCAGCAGTGCAGCACGCGTTTGCGGGTCTTGGTTTAGCCAAAAACGGGTACGTGGGCCAATCACGCCATCAGCGGCCAAACCATGTTGACGCTGAAAATTCTCTACCGCCTCAACACGAGCACCGCTGTACAGATCACCGCTAATATCGGCCACATTACCCGAAAGATCACCGGTCAACTGCAAAATGCGGTCAAGTACGATGACTTCAGGGCTGTAATCGCCCGGACGCAGTGATGGGCCACTCCCCAACTGCGGCCAGCCTTCGCTGCTTTCATGGATTAAGCGTGCTAAGGCTTTTTGCATCAAGGCATATTGGCGGTTTTGTGGTGCAAGGCTTTGAATAAAGGCTAAATCGGTACCATTATCTTGCGCTTTCAACCACTGCATTACCCGTTTTTCATTCGGCGCGGCCAACACGACTGGATTGGCTTTTGCATAGAGCCAGCTATCACCCTTTGCTTTGATTTGATCAACGTAACTTAAATACCCCAGCATGGCATCTGAGATCACGATATCTTTTGCCATATCGGGCAAGTTAGGATTACTGATCTCTTTTACCCACAGGGTAAAACGCGGGCTGACGCCTGCCAGCGCTAGTTCATTCAGTTGCAACAAGAAGGCATCTTTCACTTGCTGATTTTGCCACAAAGGCTGCATGTTACTTGCGGTATATAACTTACTTATCTGCCGAGGAAAAGCGAGTACGATACTGGCAGGCAAAACCTGATCAATACGTGTGATTTTTGTATTGCTGCTTGTATTTACAGCATCAACACTGGCTGCTGTAGCCACCAGAGGTTGCACCAACAAGACTGTCAGCAGTAAACAACCAAGTGTTTGAGTGACTTTTGATGAGTTCATGTAAATTCAACTCTTTTTATTTTCGTTAGCGCTTTTTTGTACACCAGCACCACTGCTTCCACAACACCGAACATCTGCCTCAAAGCTCATGATGTTGTCGTGTACAAAATTCATGTTATTAGAATATAGGATAAAAAAGCATACATTGATCATCGAAGCTGATCTATTGTTCGTCACATTAATTAACGTAAAACTCACGCCTAATCATAAAATAAAAAAAATCAATACATAAAATATAAAAGCCAGACACAATGCAATATCATGTCTGGCTTTTTTTTACAATTTATGATGCGATTTCAAGGGCTCATGATGCCATATGCAATACCAAGCGCTGATGTATAACAGTGCCGTGTACAAGAGTACGCATAGGTAGCTTACAAATAGCGGCCACTCAAATCAGCGTTCATCTTAAACATATCACCTAAAGCGCATCTTCAATTTCAACAGCATCAGATATTTCGGTGTGCGTATCTTGTACCCGACTATCGGTAGGCACATCGGTATCGGC
>NZ_JBOFRH010000048.1:0-1549 GCF_051650925.1 Plesiomonas sp. | reverse complement strand
ATTCCCAATGAAGTCTCTCTCGGGATTATTAATGAAACGCGCAGTTTTCTGGATGGTTTAGCCCCCAGAGCCTTAGCCGAAGTGTTGATTGGCGGCTTATCGACCAGTGAATTAGCGAGCGAAGGCTATGCGGATCTGGAGGAGTTGAAATTAATCCGTGAAGCAGTCGGCATTACCGAGTACCTATTGCCGCCACTGCCCAACACCCTTTATACCCGTGACACCACCTGCTGGATTTATGGCGGGGTAACTCTCAACCCGCTCTATTGGCCAGCGCGCCACGAAGAAACCGTATTGACCACAGCGATTTATAAATTCCATCCCGACTTTGCGAACGAAGAGATCAATTTCTGGTGGGGCGATCCGACCGTACATCACGGCACCGCGACGCTGGAAGGCGGTGATGTGATGCCGATTGGAAATAAAACCGTGCTGATTGGCATGAGTGAGCGCACCTCACATCAAGCCATCACGCAATTAGCCGCGTCGCTCTTTGCCAACAAAAACTCCGGCGTTGAACGTGTGATGATTGCCGCCATGCCCAAACTGCGTGCTGCCATGCATCTGGATACGGTATTTACCTTCTGCGATCGTGATGTCGTCACGCTGTATCCTGCTATCGTCAACCAAATTAAAACCTTCTCATTGCGCCCTTCTGATGGCCCCACCGGCATGAAGCTTAAACGCGATAAAGGCACCTTTGTCGAGGCCGTCGCAGCGGCCTTGAATCTGAAAAAATTGCGTGTGGTTGAAACCGAAGGAAATGATTACGATACCGAACGCCAGCAATGGGACAGTGGTAACAATGTGGTCGCCCTCGCCCCTGGGGTCGTAATGGCTTACGATCGTAATACCAAAACTAATACCCAATTACGCAAACAAGGCGTTGAAGTGATTGAAATTGTCGGCAGTGAACTTGGTCGTGGTCGCGGCGGTGGTCACTGTATGACCTGCCCGATCATTCGTGATGCCGTTGATTATTAATTTTGCGTTTAACTGTATTGGTCGCCTTGAGTGGCATAGTGATAGATAGTGATTGATAGTGATAACCACGACAGTGAATAGCCAACAGCACGCAAATAAAAGCAACAAGCCCAGCAAGTGAATACCCTCTGGGCTTGTTAATTTTAAACACTCACTTTAGCACTCGATTATTCAGACATTAACTGAGCATTTTTTCATCAGCATGAAAAGCAATGCCATTACAGGATATTGCTGATTGCATTCGCCAATTCTTTTTCTAAAACTGGCTTAGCTTCTTCAAACTTCAAATTCACCTTATTGGCATTGGAGATCACGCGTGTTTGGTATTTTTGCTTGTGTTCTTCCTTTGCTCTGGTTTGGACTTTATAGCCGGAAGTCCCTTGTGTCAGCGCCGCGACATCATTGGTCATAACTTTACCGTTAGTACGCTCAGTGATCTGAACATCAGTGACCATGGTATAGTTAATATCTTCCACCAAGGTATCGGCCGCTAAACCAATAACACCGGCAGCCAAACCTACCCCTAACGTGGTACCCGCTGAATTAGAATTATAAGCTGCGATAC
>NZ_JBOFRH010000047.1:0-13510 GCF_051650925.1 Plesiomonas sp. | reverse complement strand
GATCTGATCGAACAAGATGCGCACGTTGCTATTATTACGGCAAAAGATGACGCCGGTGTCGAAATTTTACGACACTCCTGCGCGCATCTGTTAGGTCATGCTATCAAGCAGTTGTGGCCAGACACCCGTATGGCAATCGGCCCTGTCATCGACCACGGTTTTTACTACGATGTGGATATTGACCGTACCTTAAGTCAGGAAGACTTAGATCAGCTTGAAAAGCGCATGCTTGAGCTGGCGAAAAAAGATTACGATGTCATCAAGAAAAAAGTGAGCTGGCAAGAAGCCCGTGACACTTTTGCTGCACGCGGTGAAAACTATAAAGTCGCCATTCTTGACGAAAATATTGCGCGTGATGACCAGCCGGGTCTGTATCACCACGAAGAGTACGTTGATATGTGCCGTGGCCCGCATGTTCCTAACATGCGTTTCTGCCACCACTTTAAACTGCAAAAAATTGCAGGTGCGTACTGGCGTGGCGATAGCAGCAATAAAATGCTGCAACGTATCTACGGCACCGCGTGGGCAGATAAGAAGCAACTGAGCGCTTATCTACAGCGTTTAGAAGAAGCGGCAAAACGTGACCACCGCAAAATCGGCAAGCAGCTTGACCTGTATCATATGCAGGAAGAAGCACCGGGCATGGTATTTTGGCACAATGATGGCTGGACTATCTTCCGTGAGCTAGAAGCGTTTGTTCGCATGAAACTGCGCGAATATGACTATCAAGAAGTCAAAGGCCCATTCATGATGGACCGCGTGCTGTGGGAGCGTTCAGGTCATTGGGAAAAATACGCTGAAGCAATGTTCACCACCTCATCAGAGAACCGTGAATACGCCATTAAGCCAATGAACTGCCCAGGCCACGTACAGATTTTCAACCAAGGTTTGAAATCTTACCGTGATCTGCCACTGCGCATGGCTGAATTTGGTTGCTGCCACCGTAATGAGCCATCAGGCTCACTGCATGGCCTAATGCGTGTACGCGGCTTTACCCAAGATGATGCCCATATTTTCTGTACTGAAGATCAAGTACAAGAAGAAGTAACCAATTGTATTAAAATGGTTTACGACGTCTACAGTACTTTCGGTTTCCAGAATATTGCAGTAAAATTATCAACACGTCCGGAAAAACGCATTGGTTCCGATGAAACATGGGACAAAGCAGAAGAGGGTCTGGCCGAAGCACTGCGTGCAAATGGCTTAGATTTTGATCTTCAACCGGGTGAGGGGGCATTTTATGGCCCTAAAATTGAATTTACTCTGCATGATTGTTTAGATCGTGCATGGCAATGTGGTACTATCCAGCTCGACTTTGCACTGCCAGGTCGTTTAAATGCCTCTTACGTTGGTGAAAATAACGAACGCCACGTACCAGTCATGATTCACCGTGCAATTTTGGGTTCACTCGAGCGTTTCATCGGTATCTTAATCGAAGAGTACGCAGGGTACTTCCCGTCATGGCTAGCACCGGTACAAGCGGTTATCATGAATATTACTGATAACCAAGCCGATTATGTACGCGAATTGACCGAAAAGCTGCAATCTGCAGGTCTGAGAGTAAAATCAGACTTGAGAAATGAGAAGATTGGCTTTAAAATCCGCGAACACACTTTACGGCGTGTACCGTATATGCTGGTTTGTGGCGATAAAGAAGTGGAAGGCGGCCAAGTCGCCGTACGCACCCGCCGCGGTAAAGACCTAGGCAGTATGAATGTTGACGAATTCATTGCTCATTTGAAGCAAGAAATTCGCAGCCGTAATTTGAATCTTTTAGAGGAATAAGCTTATTAAAGGCGCAAAACGAGTTCAACCGACGCGACCAAACCGTATTAACGAAGAGATTCGCGTCCGTGAAGTCCGTCTGATCGGCGTAGACGGCGAGCAAATCGGTGTTGTTAGCATCCTTGATGCTCGTGAAAAAGCAGCAGAAGCAGGCGTTGATCTAGTAGAGATCAGTCCTACAGCGGAGCCGCCAGTTTGTCGTATCATGGATTACGGCAAATTCCTTTATGAAAAGAGCAAGGCTGCGAAAGAGCAAAAGAAAAATCAAAAAGTTATTCAGGTTAAGGAAATTAAATTCCGTCCTGGTACAGATGAAGGCGACTATCAGGTCAAACTACGCAACCTGATTCGTTTTCTGGAAGAAGGCGATAAAGCTAAAATCACACTGCGTTTCCGTGGTCGTGAAATGGCTCACCAACAAATCGGTGTTGAAGTTCTTAACCGTATCCGTGACGACTTAGCAGAACTTGCTGTAGTTGAATCGTATCCGAGCCGAATTGAAGCACGTCAGATGATTATGGTGCTCGCACCTAAGAAGAAACAGTAAGGCATATACAAGTAGTTTATGTTGGCATTTCGATGCCAACATAGCTCGCCTAGCTGGTTCGTTTCAATTAACAATGCGGAGTAGATACTCATGCCAAAAATGAAAACCGTGCGCGGTGCCGCTAAGCGCTTTAAGAAAACTGCTTCTGGTGGTTTCAAGCGTAAGCAGTCTCACCTGCGTCATATCCTGACTAAGAAATCGACTACTCGTAAGCGTCACCTACGTCACAAGTCCATGGTTGCTAAGTCCGACCTGGTTCTGGTAGTAGCGTGTCTGCCGTACGCATAACATTTTTTTTTCAGGTTTAAGACGATTAGGAGATAACCATGGCTCGTGTGAAGCGTGGTGTGACTGCACGTGCACGTCACAAAAAAGTTCTGAAAGCAGCGAAAGGTTACTACGGTGCCCGTTCTCGCGTTTATCGTGTTGCTTTCCAAGCAGTAATTAAAGCAGGCCAATATGCTTACCGTGACCGCCGCCAGAAAAAGCGTGTGTTCCGTCAGCTGTGGATTGCACGTATTAACGCTGCAGCACGTCAGAACAGCATGTCTTACAGCCGTTTCATCAACGGTTTGAAGAAAGCTTCTATTGAAATCGATCGTAAGATCTTGGCTGATATCGCAGTATTCGACAAAGTAGCATTTGCTGCTCTGGTAGAAAAAGCGAAAGCAGCACTGGCATAAGCTAGTTCAATAGGTAAGGGAGGCATTGCCTCCCTTATTTTTTTACTTGAACGCGTTAACTGATACAGCCAATACATTACAGAATGACTTATTATTCCAGCATCATCTTTCGTTTCTTTTTTTGCTTTATCCCCCAATAAACAGGGAGGATTGCTTCGCGTTGAGAAAAGAAACGAAAGACGAATGCAAAAAGCCTCCCAACGGGAGGCTTTTTTGTTGGTTGATCGTGAATTTGACACAAATAATCACAGAACAACGCTCTAAAATGACACAGTATTAAAGACGGCAAATGCTGATTTGATCATGATATGGTATTAGCATTTGGTGAATAGACAGGAAAACGATAATATCCTTGTTTATTGATAGGTTACGGTTACGAGCAACTCCCTTTATGGGGTAATTGAGGAATACACATGCAACAGCAATTAGCAGAATTAGTTGCACAGGCTCAGGCCGCTATCGAGCACGCGAATGATATCGCCGCGCTAGATACCGTGCGTGTTGAGTTTCTGGGCAAAAAAGGGCACATGACCCTGCAAATGCAGTCTTTACGCAATGTTCCGGCAGAAGAACGTCCGGCAGCAGGTCAGGTGATCAACCTTGCTAAGCAGCAGGTTCAAGATGCGTTAAATGCCAAAAAAGAGTTGCTTGAATCAGCAGCCCTCAATGCTCGTTTAGCCGCTGAAACCATTGATGTTTCACTGCCGGGCCGTCGTATCGAGAACGGGGGCTTACACCCTGTGACACGTACCATCGAACGTATTGAAACTTTCTTCGGTGAGTTGGGTTTCAGCGTGGCTAATGGCCCCGAAATTGAAGATGATTTCCATAACTTCGATGCATTGAATATTCCAGGCCATCATCCGGCACGCGCGGATCATGATACATTCTGGTTTGATGCACGCCGCTTGCTACGTACGCAAACCTCTGGTGTGCAGATTCGTACTATGCAAAATGAAGAGCCACCAATCCGTATCATTGCCCCAGGCCGTGTTTACCGTAACGATTATGATCAAACCCACACACCAATGTTCCATCAGGTTGAAGGTTTAATGATCGATAAAAACATCAGTTTCACGCAGTTAAAAGGCATTTTACATGACTTCCTGCGTAATTATTTTGAAGAAGACCTGACCATTCGTTTCCGCCCGTCTTACTTCCCGTTTACCGAACCTTCTGCTGAAGTTGACGTTATGGGTAAAAATGGCAAGTGGTTAGAAGTGCTTGGTTGCGGCATGGTACACCCAAGTGTGCTGCGCAACGTAGGAATCGATCCTGAAGTGTATTCCGGTTTTGCATTTGGTATGGGCGTAGAGCGCTTAACCATGTTGCGTTACGGTGTCACTGATTTACGTTCTTTCTTTGAGAACGATCTGCGTTTCCTTAAGCAATTCAAATAATTTCGGGAGTCGAATACAATGAAATTCAGCGAATCTTGGCTGCGTGAGTGGGTCAATCCCGCAATTAGCACCGAAGAACTGTCAGAACAAATCACCATGGCCGGTCTGGAAGTTGATGCAGTTGAGCCAGTTGCCGGTGCATTTACCGGTGTTGTAGTAGGGCATGTGGTTGAGTGCGCACAGCACCCTGATGCTGATAAACTGCGCGTCACTAAAGTTGATGTGGGTAACAACACCATTATTGATATCGTCTGTGGCGCACCAAATTGCCGCCAAGGGCTGAAAGTCTGCTGTGCGACCGTAGGTGCAGTACTGCCAGGTGATTTCAAAATTAAGAAAGCCAAACTACGCGGGCAACCCTCTGAGGGCATGCTGTGTTCGTTTGATGAGCTGGCAATTCCGGTTGAATCTGACGGCATCATTGAGTTACCGGCTGATGCTCCGGTTGGTATGGATGTACGTGAATACCTGAAACTGAATGACAATGCTATTGAAATTGGCCTGACACCAAACCGTGCTGATTGCTTGGGTATGGCGGGTATCGCCCGTGAAGTGGGTGTACTGAACCGTTTACCGGTGACTGAACCTACCATTAACCCCATTGTTGCCAGCATTGAAAATGTGCTGCCAATTAAGGTGAATGCGCCTCAGGCTTGCCCACGCTATTTAGGCCGAGTCATCAAAGGGATTAACCTAAATACCGCAAGCCCATTATGGATGCAGGAAAAACTGCGCCGCTGTGGTATTCGCTCGATTGATCCGGTTGTTGATATCACCAACTATATGCTGCTTGAGATGGGGCAGCCGATGCACGCATTCGATGAAAGCAAAATCGATGGTGGCATTGTTGTACGTATGGCAGATGAAGGTGAAAAACTAACACTGCTTGATGGCAACGAAGTGACATTACGCAGCGATACGCTGGTTGTTGCCGATCATAAACAACCATTGGCAATGGCCGGTATTTTTGGCGGTGAGTTTTCAGGCGTTACGGCGGATACACAAAATGTGCTGCTTGAGTGTGCTTTCTTTAGCCCTCTGAGCATTACAGGCCGAGCACGTGCTTATGGCTTGCATACTGACTCATCACACCGTTTTGAACGCGGTGTTGATCACGCGATGCAGTATAAAGCGCTAGAGCGTGCGACAGCATTGCTGCTTGAGATTTGCGGTGGTGAAGCCGGCCCAGTGATTGATGTGACTTCTGCAAGCAATTTGCCGCAGGCTGCAACGATTACGTTACGACGTCACAAATTAGATTCATTGATTGGCTATGTTATTGAAGATGATGTAGTTACTGATATTTTAACCCGTTTGGGTTGTCAGGTTAGCAAGATAGCAGAAGGCTGGACGGCCGTTGCGCCATCTTGGCGTTTTGATATGGAAATTGAAGAAGACTTGGTCGAAGAAGTGGCCCGTATCTTCGGTTACAACAATATTCCAAATGAAGCTCCGCTGGCTGAGTTGCGTATGAATGACCATAAAGAGTCAAACTTACCACTTAAGCGAGTCAAAGCAGCCTTAGTGGATTGTGGTTATCAGGAAGCTATTACCTACAGCTTTGTTGATCCGAAAGTTCAGGCATTATTGCATCCGAATGAAGAAGCAATGATTTTGCCAAACCCAATTTCCGTTGAAATGTCGGCAATGCGTTTGTCACTGTGGTCCGGTTTACTGGGTGCTGCGGTGTACAACCAAAACCGTCAGCAACCTCGTGTTCGCTTGTTCGAAAGTGGTTTGCGCTTTATTCCTGATGCTACAGCAGAGAATGGTGTGCGCCAAGAAACCATGCTGGCAGGTTTAATTACCGGAAACCGCAGTGGGGAGCATTGGGCTCAGGAAAGTAAAACAGTCGACTTTTTTGACCTAAAAGGGGATTTGGAAGCAGTTCTCGAGCTGACAGGCCGTTTGGCTGATATTAAATTCCAAACGACATCTAACCCGGCTCTGCATCCTGGACAAAGCGCTGCACTATTTTTAGATGGCGAGCAAATTGGTCTGATTGGTGCGTTGCACCCAGAACTTGAGCGCAAGCTTGATCTGAATGGCCGTACTATGCTGTTTGAAGTGCAGTGGGACAAGATCTCTCAGCGCATGATCGCCTCAGCACAGAGTATTTCACGTTTCCCTGCGAACCGTCGAGATATCGCTATTGTGGTAGATGAAGCAGTTTCTGCACAAAATATTGTTGATGAATGTCAGAAAGTTGGCGGAAATCAGTTAGTTGGCGTAAACTTATTTGACGTGTACCGTGGAAAGGGTGTAAATGATGGTTGTAAGAGCTTGGCCGTGAGCTTAGTTCTGCAAGACACTTCCCGTACACTGGAAGAAGAGGAAATCGCTAACGCTGTGTCGAACATAGTGGAAGCGTTAAAAGTAAGATTTCATGCATCCTTGAGGGACTAAATCTATGGCACTCACCAAAGCCGAAATGGCAGAGAATCTGTTTGAAAGCCTCGGACTCAGTAAGCGAGATGCCAAGGATCTGGTTGAAGCGTTTTTCGAGGAAATCAGAAAGGCTTTGGAGAATGGCGAACAGATTAAGCTGTCTGGTTTCGGAAACTTTGAGCTTCGTGATAAAAACCAGCGACCTGGGCGTAATCCGAAAACCGGTGAAGATATTCCGATTACAGCCCGTCGGGTTGTAACCTTTAAGCCGGGGCAAAAATTAAAAGCACGTGTCGAAGGCACTGATGTAAAAGAGTAGATACTCTGAGTTGCGTGTATATTGCGCGCATCTCTGCTCTTTTTTTAGCACGCCTATTTTCAGGGCTGATTATTCAGCCGCCGTGCTATTTATCCCTAAAAGGCTACCGTATTTATGGTAGCCTTTTTTAATCGTTCTTTAAGGCCGATATTTTTACTCAATATCGTTCTGCGCTAGGATGGCGAAAATTGAGTAGTGAGAAATTTGGCGACATCAACGGAGGTTTTTTATGCGACTTGTTGAGTTGTTAAATGGTGACTTTTTAAGTCTTTCATTAGCACATGAGTGGCACTTATCCACCAGTGAGTTTACGTTAAATAACGGTACAAAAGTCTCTATCTGGGATACCGGTGTCATCATCTTTTCTCCTCAAACTCACTCTGACCGAGATATTATTTTGTCATGTGGTATACATGGCAATGAAACTGCGCCTATTGAGCTGTTATCTGATTTAGTTCAGACTTTACTGCTTGAAAAGTGGCAAGTGAGTCAGCGGGTGATGTTTATTTTTGGTAACCCCGCAGCAATTAATGCCAATGTGCGTGAAATTCGCGATAACTTAAACCGGTTATTCAGTGGTGCGCATCTTGGTGGTCGATCACGTGAACGTGATCGGGCGGCAAAACTCGAAGCTTATGTTGATCGTTTTTTTCGTGAAGGCGGGGCGACTCGAGCACGTTATCACTATGATTTTCATACTGCTTTACGCAGCTCACTGTATGAAAAATTTGCCATTTATCCCTATTTACATGGGGCTACCCACAATTTAGAACAATTGGCTTTTTTATCTGCATGTGGCATTAAAACCGCTGTACTGATGAATACCCCGACCACCACGTTCAGTTATTTTTCAAGTAAAGAGTTTGCAGCTCATGCATTTACCCTTGAACTTGGAAAGGCAGCCCCCTTTGGGCAAAATGATCCTCATACATTAACGTTACTGCGCGCACAATTGATAAGCTTTTGTAGTCAGGTAAATTATGTATGGCCACAATCAGTTACAGACGTAAAGTTATTTGCTGTCTACCGTGAGATCCGCCGTAATAGTGATGACTTTCGCTTTCTCTTTTTGGATGACTTACCCAATTTTTCACCCTTTCAGCAAGGTGACCATTTTGCTGTTGATGGTGAAATAAACTACTACATTGAGCAGCCACATGAGACGATTATTTTCCCTAACCTTAATGTTGCGATTGGGCAGCGAGCATGTTTGACCGCAGTACCCATTTCTATTCCTTCGCTTCTACATAATAATTTGAAATCTTAATGTCTTTTTATCCCTTAATTGAATTGCAACATCGCCGCTGCCGCCATAAGATTTTTGTGATGAGCGCTCTTTTATTATTGATGATGCTGTTCAGTCTGGTAGCTGGAGAGCAGTGGTTGTGGCCTGCACAGTGGAATACGCCCATTGCGCAAATGCTGGTTTTTGAACTGCGCTTACCCCGCATGATTGCTGCATTGTGTGTTGGCGGTGCATTAGCCATTGCCGGAGCATCAATGCAAAATTTATTTGCAAACCCCTTGGCTGAACCCGGATTGCTCGGGCTATCAAATGGTTCGGGAGTTTTGTTGGTTATTGTCATGTGGTGGTTTCATGGTTTCCCCCCAATTTGGCTAGTTAGCCTATTGGCAATTGTTGGGGCACTGGTTATTACCCTATTTTTGTTGTGGCTTGCACACGCAAAACGGCTGAACAATGCGCGGCTATTATTAATGGGGGTCGCTTTTAGCATTTTAAGCGGTGCAATGATGACATGGATGGTATACCTAAGTGATGATTTGAGCTTACGCCAGTTAATGTACTGGATGATGGGCAGTTTCAGTGGGATCAGCTGGGAGCAGCTAGTGATGCTACCTCTGTTATTACTGCCAGTAGCTTGGTTACTTCGGCAATCTGCCTCATTTAATTTACTCTTGTTAGGGGAGTCATCTGCAAGACAATTAGGCTTAAATATCCGGTGGTTACGTGGTTTTCTTGTTGTTGCTGTTGCCTTTATTGTAGGAACAAGTGTTGCGTTGGCTGGTGTGATAAGTTTTGTTGGTTTAATTATTCCCCATTTACTGCGTCTTGCCGGTTTCACTGATCAACGCTATTTATTACCTGCCTGTTTTATTGGTGGCGGAATGGCTTTGGTATTTGCTGATTTATTAGCTCGGCTATCATTAAATGCGGCAGAGCTACCAGTAGGTGTGGTGACGGCGAGTATTGGTGCTCCATTGTTTGTGTGGATGTTACTCAACCAGATGACAACTGACTAAATTATGTATAGCTCAAAGGCAACCCATTGTTTTCTATTTATTTTATGAATCACTCATATGCATGACTTATGTTGAACATGTGAGTTTCATATCAATAGGCCTCCTATGTTAACGTTGTTGGATATTAGCCTGAATAGGCGTTTACAGCAGATTTCGGGTCAAATAGAGCCCCATAAAATCACCCATTTGATCGGCCCCAATGGTGCAGGAAAAAGTACGTTACTTGCAGTGATGGCCGGTATGTTAATGCCTGAAAAAGGCTGCGTTTGTTATACCTATAACCAAAAAAACTGCGACATATCCACACTTTCATTACGTGAATTAACGGGGATTAGAGGTTTTTTATCCCAACAACAGTTTCCTGCTATGGATATTCCGGTCTTTCAGTATATTTATGCACATTATCAAGGCGTTGCATCACCAGATGTAGAAGCTGTCATTATTATGCTAACTGAACGGTTATTATTAGCCGATAAATTACAGCGCCGGATATCACAACTCTCAGGTGGAGAGTGGCAACGGGTTCGCTTAGTCTCTATTCTTTTACAAGTCTGGCCAAGTATTAACACTACCGTTAGCATGCTATTTTTAGATGAGCCGATGACTGCGTTGGATGTGGCTCATCAGGTTATAGTGAATGATTTGCTGAAAATCTTAAAAAGCAAAGGGTTAACGATTGTTATGACGGGGCATGATCTTAATCATACTCTCTGCAATGCTGATCAGGTGTGGATCATACAAGAGGGCATGCGTGTTGCTTGTGGTGATACGGGTACGGTGATGACTGAGCAACAATTATCATCAACCTATGGTGTACCTTTCAAACGTATCACGGTTGAAGGGCGAGAGGTATTGCTAACACCATAATTGAGAGTGGCACTCGGGCTGGAGATGTGACAGCGTCACTAATGATTGAGCCTATCCTCCGGCATCAAACCTATTTTTAAAACTATAATAACGGTAGTTACTTATGATAAGGATATTTTCATTTCGCTTTGTTGGTTTGATGGCCTTAATATTATTATTAGCCGCTTGTTCGTCTACGCCTGCAAAAAAGAGCTCATCGATTAAAGGTTCACTGGGTGATCCCATTATGGTGATTGCAGCACTGCATGAGCAGCTTGATGACTGGTACGGAGCGCCTTATCACTTAGGTGGAATGACAAAGCGAGGTGTCGATTGTTCTGGTTTTGTTTCGGTAACATTTAAAGATCGCTTTGCGCTTGGCCTTCCACGAACTACATCAGAACAAGCACGTAAAGGTGCTAAAGTCACAAAAAGCGAGCTTCAACCAGGGGATCTTGTTTTCTTCCGCACGGGAAGAGGGCCGAATGGGTTGCACGTAGGTATTTACGCTGATAATGATAGTTTCATTCATGCGTCAACATCTTCTGGTGTAGTGAAATCATCTAT
The DNA here is from genome assembly GCF_051650925.1 of Plesiomonas sp. NCBI lineage: Bacteria > Pseudomonadati > Pseudomonadota > Gammaproteobacteria > Enterobacterales > Enterobacteriaceae > Plesiomonas > Plesiomonas sp. The sequence goes on along the minus strand of NZ_JBOFRH010000047.1, from coordinate 2,713 downwards.
GAATAATCAATACTGGCGGCAGGTGTATTGGCAATCTCGTAGGTTGTAGCACCAGATAAACGCAATACTGTACTCAGAGAGAATTTCCAGTATAGTGAGCGCTTTTTTAGGAGGCCTTAATGGCACGCAGAATCGTTTATACCTTTAAAGGAAAATCTAAAGAGATCCCTTTTGCTTACACTCAGTACCACGATATGTATGAAGCAGTAGCTAAAGCAGAAGGCATTGATTTAAAAGCATTTATCATGATGGAACAGCAGGTTGCTGCAACATCTAAAGGCTCTAAGGCAGTGAAAGATTTTCGACATAACTATTTTCTGACACTCGGATTTACTGCCATCACATTTGTTAAAGATGAGAAAGAAGAGCAGGGTATTGCTGGTAAAGCATAATAAGAGAGAATAACAGCAGATTACCAAGCGAACGCGTGTTAATTGCAGATAACAATACAGCATCCTCAATGGGTGCTTTTTTTTCATCAAACACATCAGGGATAACGGGTTTAAAAATAGATAAATAAAACAAAGTAGAGTAGAGAGAGTGCTTTAGTCACAGCAATTGAATTGAGAATACAGTAATTAGGGTAGGAGAGAGAATCAATAGACATAAAAAAAGCATCCCTAAGGATGCTTTTTTGCTTTTAATCAGACCGAAGTCTAACTAAAGAAGGCTCAATTACAGCTTGATTACGTTAGCTGCTTGAGGACCTTTCTGACCTTGTTCAACGTCAAAAGAAACCTTTTGACCTTCAGCCAGAGTTTTGAAGCCTTCGCTCATGATAGCACGGAAGTGAACGAATACGTCAGCGCCGCCGTTATCTTGAGTGATGAAGCCAAAACCTTTCTCTTCGTTGAACCACTTAACGGTACCAGTAGATTTAGACATTTTAGTCTCCTGAAAATCTTTTATTTAAAGTTAAACATTACGCATAGCGCGTTCTAGCCAGAATAAAGAAATATTTATGATGACCAATTGAACGAAAATCTTCAGGACAACTACTAACAAAGTTAAGCGGTGTAGCGAAGCGTTCAGAATCAAATTGTTGCATAAATAAGGTCTGCTTTACAGGCCGGAATGGATATTACCACAGATTAGCCTCTTGTACATACTTATTTGCTTGGTTTTCATAAATTTTTCGTAAACTCAAAACTAACAACAGAACGTTGTAATGCGCACTGCCGTTTGATTATAGCTTATAATCTACTGACATACACAAGTCATTAATGAAATTTCGTGATAAAAGGCCAATAAGCGGCATTTATTTAGAAAAATAGGTGATTTGGTTAGCATATAAGAAGGCGATTCAGGTGTTTTGGCTATTTTACAACCATACTTTTGGCCTGTATTTTACCTAGAAAGAGAAGGTGAGCCGTAAACAAAATTGTTCATGCGTGAAAAATACACTAATTTAGTGTGCACTTTCTTGTGTAATGTACACCCCATTAGAAAAGTTACCGTGGCGGCCAAATACGATAATGATCAGAATAACTGATCTAGTTCACATTTTAATCATTTGCATTGCAAAGTATAATGCATAGATTGTTATTATTTTCTTTCAAAATTTTCGTTCACCCTGAGTATTAATGTATTACTTATGAATAAACCACGTTATTGGTTTGTTTTGATCTTGTTCACGCTTGTTCTTGCAGGCTGTAGCAGTTCAGGCAAACGCCCTTCAAAGCAACCGAACTATGAGCATACTACCCTTAGCCCACAGGCTAAGATCTACATGCCTTCAATAAAAAAATCATCGCGCCGTTACGGTGTTGATGAGAAGCTGGTTACTGCATTGATACAAGTTGAGTCGAGTTTTAATCCCAATGCAATCAGCCGTTCAAATGCGATCGGTTTAATGCAAATTAAACGTGAGACAGCAGGGCGCGAAGTGTTCCGTGTTTATAAAAACAGCTCAGGTATGCCGACAAAAGGTTATTTACTTAATCCAGCCAATAATATTGATGTTGGTACAGCTTATTTGAGTATTTTGCGTGATAGGCAACTAGCAGGTATTCGGCACCCGAAAAGCATGCATTACGCAATGATGGCTGCTTACAGTAATGGTGCTGGCGCATTGCTGCGATCATTTCATCCTGACAAAAAGAAAGCACTGCAAAAAATTAATCGCATGAGCCCTGAGCAAGTTTATCGTTATATAAATACTCAGCATAATGACCAACAAGCCAGGCGTTATATCTACAAGTTAAACTCGGTCTATAATGCGATTTAGTCAGTATAGTTAATATTAATATACTCACAAAGTGTATTTGAAAATATCACCGTGATCTTATATCACGGTTTTTTTTCGTCTTAAACCTATTGAATTGCTCAATTCATGCGATAAGATAATCAAATCGATTTTTTGTGCCGGTCTAAAATTTCTCGGGGATATAATCAGCTATTTTTTAGTTGCATAGCCATTTCAATTTGAATTAGCTATTGATTGATTGCTTTATGAGCGGCTTTAGTTATGGTCATTGATGATGGTTAGTTATAATTATAATAGACGCGTGAAATTTAAAATTTTAATATTGGGATTTTATTGGAGTAATATATATTCAATGCATTATCAACCATGTAGTACTGGTTTTATATTAAATAACCGTGAGCATTAATTGCAATATATCTAATAATCTCACATCCAATGGTATTAATATCAAACATATTTCCTTTTTTTAAAGTCAGGTTTACTATAAAGGACAATATTGCATCTATG
>NZ_JBOFRH010000046.1:0-9755 GCF_051650925.1 Plesiomonas sp. | reverse complement strand
TGTCACGCTTCTTTAATAGCGAGTGGTTCCCGTTCTGATTCGGGTAAAGTTTTTCTGAGTACGGCAGATACATATCAGGTAGCTGCCGTCGTCTGAACTGGCTAAACGCCGGTTCAGGGCACATCAGATTGAGGAGAAGGTAATGAATGATCTACTGCAACTGGGCATGAGCGGTGTATTGACCAATCAGGCACAGCTTCGGGTAACCGGTAACAACATCAATAACGTCAATACCATCGGTTACAGCCGTCAAGTTGCGGTTCAGACCACCAACGGCTCTCTGTATCAGGGCAACCTGCAGTTCGGCACCGGAGTGAACATCACCGAAGTGCGTCGCGTGTACAGCACTTACGCCAACAACGAACTGAACATGGCGACCACCAAATTCTCCAACGCCACTCAGCGCACCACCGGGTTGACCGAGCTGGATAACTTGCTGTCGAAAGTGGGGATTAAAATTCCGAACACCCTCAACAGCTGGTTTGATGCGGTTAAAAAATTGGGGGATAACCCAAGTGATTTGGCTCTACGTCAGCAGGTGTTGGATCAAGGCAAAAACTTAACGGCTCACTTCAACAATATCCATAGCACGTTAGATAATAAGATAAATGAGCTCAATGATCAGTTAGCAGGTAATTCAGGCCGGGTTAATGATATCGCCAAAGAATTGGCAGCAATTAATCAGTCGATTGTCGAGCAAGGTGGTTCATCTAATGAGATGGAAGATCGCCGTCAAGCACTGCTGGATGAGCTCGCTGAATTCACTCAAGTGACCACGGTAGCCAAAGACGATGGCTCGATGAATGTGATGATAGGTGGTGGCCATACCTTGGTTTCCGGTGGGGAAAGTGCCACCATCAAGATGGTGGATGGCTCACCCGATCCACGCCAGTGCCAGTTAGCGATCAGCTGGGGTAACAGCAGCAAGCCGCTCAATGGCCAGTCGCTCGGCGGCAAGCTAGGCGCGATGTTTGAAATGCGTGATGTGCATATTCCCAAAGCCATGGATGAGATTGGCCTGATGGCGATGGGCATCGCGGATGCCATTAACAAGCAGCAGCAACAAGGCTTGGATCTCAATGGCGAGATTGGCCAGAACATGTTTACCGATATTAACAGTGAACGTGCGAAACAAAGCCGTGCTATCAGTAATAACCCAGCACTGAATCTGGGCGTGAATATTGATGATGTGAGTAAGCTCAGTGGCGGCCCTTTCCAGCTGGAGTTTGACGGGACCGATTACATTTTGCGTGACAAGAGCGGTAACGAGCTGGAAAAGCTGACGCCGCAAGGTACACCAATGAATGGCCTAAGCTCAGATAAATACGGCTTCACGTTAGAGCTCAACGGCGGCACCATCGCCCAAGGCGATAAGATTGAGATCCGCCCAACCCGCCAAGCGGCAGCTGACATTGATATGGTAATGACCAAACCGGAACAGCTTGCCGCACAAGGTATTACCAGCAAAGGTGAAGCTAACAAGGGCAGCGGTAGCGTGAATGTTTCGGTGAAAGATAAAGCTGACCCTAATTACCCGATTGATAGCCGTAAGCTGAATATCGAATACTTCGATGATGGCGGCAAGTTGTCATATCGGATCACCGATGGTGGCGAGCCACCAAAAGAGCTGCAAAAAGGCGAGTATACCGCAGGCGCTAAAGTAAACGTGGGCGGGATGGAAATTACCCTCGGCGGTAAACCGCAAGTCGGCGATTCTTTCAGCATCGATATGGATCCTGCCTCTGGTAGCAACACCAACTTGCTGGCAATGCAAGATCTGCAGAACAGCAAAATCATGGGTAACGGCACCCAGACCCTGTTTGATGTGTACGAAAAACTCAATACGGATATCGGCGCCGCACAGTCATCGGCTATGCGTGACTATTCTCACAGTAAGCTCGAATATCAGAGCGCAGCAACCCGTGCGAGTAGTGTCTCCGGTGTAGATCTTAACGAAGAGGCCGGTAATTTGATTCGTTATCAGCAGTCTTACTCAGCTAGTGCGCGGATCATTTCGATAGCCGATGAAATCTTTAAAACACTGCTTGGCTCAGTAGGTTGATATAAAACCAAGACATTATTATTTGATACAAATACGCATAACGCAAAGCCTATCCTTGTTGGCGTGATAAACGCAGCGTTGTGCATACCATTTAGCCCTGCTTAAAAGCTAAAACCTAAATACCTATATGGATGAACAGCGCGTATAGGTATTACCCAAACAACGTGGGGTGGCAGGCAGGTTACGGGTGTGTAATGGGTAGGCTGTAAACATAATGCTAGGGAGTATAGCTTGATGCGCGTTCCTTCATTTCAGGAATACCGGTTCTTCAGCACCAACATGGGCCAAAAACAAGCCGACCTGAGTAAATTGTTTGGCCAAATGACATCGGGTAAGCGCGTTGAGGCGGCGGGTGACGATTCCGTTGCCATGATCTCGATTCACAATTTAAAACAGCAAAGTACCCTGAATCAGCAGTACACCAACATGGCTGATTTAGCGTTGAACCGTTTAGCACAGGAAGAAACGTACCTGAAAAATGGTGACGATTTAGTGCAAAACACGCGTGAAAAAATGCTGGGCGCGATCAATGGCTCGGTGGATGCCAACGGGCTAAATTCGCTAGCGCAAGACATGCAAGCAAACTTTGATGCGATGCTCGATTTGGCCAATACCCGCGATGAGTCAGGAAATTACATTTTTGGTGGAACAAAAACGGATAAGCCGCCGTTTTACAAAGATGCTGATGGCAACGTGCAGTATAGAGGTAATGATGGTCAGCGCTATTTGCAAGTGGCATCGTCAATTCAAGTTCCGATCAGTGATGCGGGCAGTAAGCTGTTTCAGCAAGTGCCTAACCCGTTTGGTGATTATACGCCTGATTATCAGCGTACTACGGGGTCAGATTTCTTTATCGAAAAAGCCGAAAATTGTACCGATTCAGCCGAAAAATATGACATTGAATTTGTCACCATGGATGATGGCAGCACCGGATTTTTAGCCAAAGATAGCTCTGGTGCGTATGTGCCTGCACAAAAGCGCACTGATCCGAACGATCCGACGAGCCCATTATTGCCACCTGAGCCGCAACCGGTGGATATGGTCAATAATCAAATTGTGATTGATGACGGTACCGGCAGTGCAGATAGCCAAAAGGTAAAAATCACCTTCAGTGGTACGCCAACGGTTACCGAGTCGGGTGCGGATAAAGTCAGCATTCAGCCTGAAAAGAACATTGATGCATTCGCCGCAATGCAAAATGCTATCAACAATGTGAAAGAGGGCAGTAATACCGCGAACATCAGCGTGGGTGTTAAGCAGATGGATGCCATCAGCAAGCATCTGAACAGTGTACGTGGTGAGGTGGGTACCCGTATGCAGGCGGCAGAAACCGCGAAAGAAGATCATGCCGATAACGATGTGGTAGTGAAAACGGCGCTGTCTTCACAAGAAGATCTGGATTATCCCACCGCGGCGCTGCAATTTTCGATGATGAGCTTGGCTATGCAAGCCAGTCAGCAAACCTTTGTTAAATTACAAGGTATGAGCCTGTTTAATTATTTGTGATTTTGTCCACACTGCACGCTTTGCATCATAGCCCGTTTTATCGTTAGAGCCCGCGTAGTGCGGGCTATTTTTTGCTTTCTGTATACCGCATTCGTCTGTTTTGTTTGATTTCGCTGTGTCCGCTGTGAGCGAATTACCCTTTCCCTCTTATAAACCTATGGTCTGCCCTCTGTTATTGCCACAAAATAAATCATTAAAAAATAATCACTTAATGAAAAAGTCAAAAAAAATGACTAAAGGATTTAATTTTTGTGCCGTTACCTATTTTGTCAAACGAATGTAATGCCGCGGGCACCGGCCACGGCGGAATAATGGAGAACAACAATCATGGCTATTACCGTAAATACCAACGTGACCGCGCTGAATGCACAGCGTAACCTGAACAAAACCAACAATGCGCTGAACGTGTCTATGCAGCGTCTGTCTACCGGTAACCGCATCAACTCAGCGAAAGATGATGCCGCGGGTATGCAAATTTCTAACCGCTTAGGCTCACAAATCAGTGGCCTCGGCGTAGCAATGAAAAACGCGAACGACGGTATTTCGATTGCGCAAACCGCCGAAGGCGCGATGCAGGAATCAACCAACATTCTGAATAAAATGCGAGATCTGGCGTTGCAATCAGCGAACGGCTCGAACTCTGATGCTGACCGTGCGGCAATCCAAAAAGAAGTGACTTCTCTGCAAAATGAGATGACCCGTATTGCCGAAACCACCACTTTTGGTGGTCAGAAATTGATTGATGGTTCTTTTGGTACTAAAGGCTTCCAGGTAGGCTCTGAAGCGAATGAGACTATCGATATTACATTGGGTGATATGAAAGCCAGTGCGCTGGGTACGAATCGTTCAACTTTAAGTTCTGCTGCTGCAGACTCAGCAGGTTTAGGTGGATCCACCGCTTCAGGTGAGGACTTAGCCACTTTGCAAGCAACGGACAAGAATTCAGTAACTGCGGGCAAATTAAGTATTCGTGGTAATAAAAGCGAAGAAATCGATATTAAAGCGGGCCACTCAGCGCAGACCATTGCTCAAAATATCAATGCAAAAAAAGCCAGTACTGGCGTGACAGCAAAAGCGCATACTGAAATAGGCGTAACGCTAGGAGCGACAACAAGTGGTGAGGTGAGCTTTAAATTAGGTGGCCAAGAGATTAAAGCTAATATAACGGATCCAAAGAAACCAGAAGATCTAGCTGCAGCGATTAATGCGAAATCCTCCCAAACTGGTATTAAAGCAACTATTACTGACGGCGGTGAATTGCGAATGATCAGTGACAGTGGCAAAGATATTGAAATTGAGGATTTTAAGGCGTTAGCGGCTGATGGTACCACCGCTGTAGCTGCTGGTATTACTTCGTATGGTCAAGATGGTAATAAAAGTACAACAACTGCGTTAACATTAGGTGCTGCTGATACAACTGACTCAGCTGTTTTTACTGGTACTATTCAATTAAATAGTAATAAAAGCTTTTCTACCTCGCTTGACGCGGCAAATCCAACTATTGGTGCTGTTGGTAATTCCACCAGTGTTTCTGTAGATACAGTTGATTTATCTACCGCTGCAGGCTCTCAACAAGCGCTGTCTGTTATCGATGGTGCATTGGCTTCGATTGATGACCAGCGCTCTGACCTCGGTGCACTGCAAAACCGTCTGTCTAGCACCATCAGCAACTTGGGTAACATCCAAGAAAACGCCACTGCGGGCCGCAGCCGTATCATGGATGTGGATTTCGCTTCAGAAACCACCAACATGACCAAGCAGCAAATCCTGCAACAAGCCGGTACCGCAATGCTGGCACAGGCTAAGCAGTTGCCACAATCTGCGCTGTCACTGCTGGGTTAATTCCCTGTAGTTTGCTTTAAGCAAACGAGTCATACCAACAGGGGCGTTTAGCCCCTGTTGTGTCACTCAACGTTAGATTATCTTTAAGCACAAAGGGCAAACTGATGTCTGTTTCCGGATTGTCGATCACCCCTTGCACGTTTACCTCTTCGGCGTATTCTACGCCGCCAGCAATGCCACCGGCCCCTGATGTACCACGCTTGCCGCAACCGACCCCGCTGGCACCCGTTCAAGCTCAAAATTCCCTTGCTGACAGTACGCTGCGGCATGATCAGTTACGCTCTGAGTTTGAGCTGAGTTCAGATTCTCATTCGGCAGTGGAGATCTCAGATAATGATCATACTGACCTCAGTGTGGTAACCCAGCAAATCAACGAATTTATGCGCGGCATGAATCGTCAACTGAGTTTTCACTTAGATGAAGACTTAAATCGTCAAGTGGTCTCGGTGGTAGACCGGGAAAGCGGTGACGTGATCCGCCAGCTACCGTCAGAAGAGATGCTGGAGTTGGCCAAAAAAATGGCAGATCAGATGGCAGGTATTTTGCTTAAAACAGAAGTTTGATGTGTTGGTTACTTGAATCACCTTCTGGCCACATGCCATTAGCGGTATGTGACAAAGGCAGTTAAACCCGTACACGATAATAAATAGAGGTGAAATATGCGCGCTCCTGGTATTGGTTCTGGGCTACCGGTTGCCGATTGGGTTGACATGATGGTGAAGGCGGAAGCAACGCCAAAGCTAAAACAGTTCCAAAAGCAGCAGCAAACGTTAGATACCCAAATTTCCTCGTACGGTAAATTGAAGTCGGCATTAACCGAGTTTCAAGACTCGCTGGAAAAAATGCAAAAAGATGAGGCCTTTGATAAGCGAAAGGTCGATATCGTCGGTAAAGAGCCGCCTTTCGCCGGTTCAGCCACTAAAGATGCCATATCGGGCAGTTATGATGTGGCCGTCAAACAATTGGCGAAAGAGCAGAAAACCAATTTGGCCGCTGTTGCGCCTGATACCAAATTTGATGCCGGTAAGCTGGATTTTACTGTTGGTGGAGAAAGCTTTTCCGTTGATGTAAAAAAAGATAGCAGCTTAAAAGACATTGCGGATGCCATCAATAAGTCACCCGATAATAAAGGCGTGAAGGCCACCATTGTGACCTATACCGATGAAAACGGTAAGCCGCAAAATGAGTTGGTGTTGATGGGTGAAAAAACCGGTGAGAAAAATAGTTTTACCGTCAGTTCAAGCGCTGACCCTAGCAGTAAATTGGGGCAGATGATTGCGGGTCAAAATACGGCGCCAGAAAATAAACCACAAGATGCAATTTTGACCATTGATGGTAAAGAGATCAAAAGTGCTTCGAATAAAGTAGAAAATGCTATTCAAGGTTTAACTCTTGACCTAAAAGAAGTCTCAGAAAAAGATGCGGACGGTAAGTTTAAAACTAACCGTGTCACGGTAGGTTATGATAACAGTGCGGTTAAACAAAGCTTAGGTGAGTTTGTTGAAGCCTACAACAGTATCATTGAGATCACTGATGAGCTGACTAAATACAATAAAGAAACCAGCACTGCCGCACCGTTAACCGGCGATAGTATCGTTCGAAATTTGATGGTGCAGATGCGTGAAATCATGACTAGCCCATCAGAAGCTGCTGGGAGTGTGAAGTTTTTAGCGGATATCGGTATCAGTACTGAACGTGACGGTAAGCTAAAAATTGATGATGAAAAGCTGGATAAAGCGCTGGAAGAAAATTTCACCAAAGTCGGTGCGTTTTTCTCCGATAAAAATGAAGGGATATCCAGCAAGTTAGGCGCTCTGATGAAAGACTTTGTTGGCGCTACGGGGTCGTTAACAGAGAAAGATAAAGCGCTTAATGAGCAAGTACGCAAATTGGGTAAAGAAAAAGAAGCATTTGATAAACGCATGGCTGATTTTGAAACCAGAATGACCAATCAGTTTAATGCGATTGATGCTGCGGTGACCCAAATGCAACAGCAGATGAATACAGTCTTGAGTGTGTTGTAACTATCATTAGGTATTCAGCATGAGTGAAAGTATGTTAACGCAAATTATACAGCTTGATGAGAGGTTACAGGCTTTATTTGCAGCCGATGCCGATCCTGACCCTGAAGAGATCCAACATCTTATTTTTGTTCGGCAGCAGACTCTTGGGCAAGTTTTACCTTTTCTATCAGAAGAGGGAAAAAAAACGCTACATGACATGACTGAATCACTGCTTTTAACTGCGCAGAAAGCGCGTGCTCGTTATGCATTAACTTTATTTCAACATAAACGTTCACAAAAAGGTGTAAAAGCCTATCAAGCGGTTAGTTTGCAGTAATTAGGGTGAGCAATAACATAAGTCGAATTATGCATAATGCTATTTGATGTCATTACGCAGTAAAAAACGATAGAGAGATAAGAGAACAAAATTATGCGTGGAACGTTACAAGCTTATAAAAAAGTTTCAGTTGACAGCCAGTTACAATCTGCATCGCCGCACAAAGTTATCTTGATGTTACTCAATGGCGCAATAGAGCGTTTAGTGCAGGCTAAAGCGGCTATGCAAATGGGCAATGTTGCATTAAAGGGTGAGCGTTTAGGTAAGGCGATAGAAATCATCGCTAATCTTGAGGCTTGCTTGTCAGAAGATGAGGGGCTCGACATTGCCCAAAACCTGAAACAAATTTACGAATACATGCAATCACAACTATTAAAGGCTAATGCTAATAATAATCCCGAATTGATTGATGAGGTGAGCGAATTGTTAACCGAGATCAAATCGGCATGGGAGGCCATTCCCTCTGAGTTGCATTATGTATAATGCTATATGATTTTATTGCATATTGACGCATGTTGAAATAACTCTGGCTATTTTAGCGTGGTATTATGTATAATGAATAAAGTTGTTACTTTATGACTATGACGAAAATATCTTAAAATCTGAGTATGTAACTGATTATGTACGTACTATGTGATTAGCTATTTTCTTAACTTACTGTTTTATAGCATTACTGCTACAGTAAAGTGTCTTATGCCTCGGTTTTTGCTTACTTTCCGAGGCTGTGTGTATTCGTATACTCTTTAGCCGCAATAATCAAAACGATAATGGGAACAAGTGAGGAAGCTTAGTTAATACAGCTTAGCTTTGGTGTTGTGATGACAGCTTTGAGTGATACTTTGAGTAATATTTATTTACAAGTTTCTTGTTGCACCCTCTGTCGTGCGTGAAAATTAAAATCCTCTGTTCGTTCTACTTCATCGAAAAATTTTTAACGGGTTCACACTTAGGTACCATCAGCGCTTATTTATGTGACTGATGGTCATTTTAATGTGATCCATATAGACAGATTCAGGCAAACATGAAGAGGCATTTTGTTTGCGAGACTCTAATAAAATGAATAGGTCGCGTGGCGTTTTGCTATGACTCGTTAAAATTTAGCGCAAATCATAGACCTCGAGATAATGTATGAGGTTGATAAGTCATTTCACGTAGCTATAAGTGAGACAAGTATATCAATGGTTTATTTTAATTCATTGATTTTTATATGTTTATTTTGTTTTGTCTCTTCCCCGTAAAGGTGGGTATTGTTGTATAAAGATATGTGGTCATAAAAGGATTTAGATAGTGGGAGTTTTAAGTGTGGCGAATTAATGAACACTTTGTGGTTGTCTAGAGTTTGTTGTAACCCAAAAGCTAGAGCTGCTCACTTAAGTAAGGTTAAAAAGTGTGATGTAAAACACGTTTAATTATCATATCTTATGCTGCGAACACTATTTTTATGAGTGAAAAAGAGGCGTTTTAGTTAATAGCCTCACAAAATCACGAAATATTAAATAAAGCGCATGTTATAGGGTAGTCTGATATTGTTATAGTCGCTGCCATAAATACTAAAATCGTTACATTAGACACATAATCATGCCGGGACTGCAAAAATTTTTACTGATAGAAGATGAACCTCACCGCCGTGAGGTTTTGACAGTAATTTTTAACTTTATAGGTCAGGATAATATCGTTTTGTCATCCAGCGATGTGGCGTTGCCGCTGGATGACAAACACTCCTGGGCAGGTTGTCTGCTTGGGCGTATCAAAGGCTTTGATGCTCAGTATCAAGCTGTGATTGATTTTCTGCGTATTAACCATCATATCCCGGTAATCACGTTTTCAGGGCAGGGAGATGATTTACAAGGGCTTGCCAACTATGTTGGTGAAGTGGCCGAGCCTCTCAACTATGTTCAGTTAACTGAAGCGCTGGGGCACTGTTACGAATTCCAAGGTAAGCACTCGGCTTCTTATCCGCAAATTACCCGTAAAAACAGTCTATTCCGTAGCCTGGTAGGGCGCA
>NZ_JBOFRH010000045.1:0-1398 GCF_051650925.1 Plesiomonas sp. | reverse complement strand
AGCAGGCTCCGGATGTCATGGTGCATTTGCAGGATATGCCATCGGCGGTACAGCAGGAGATGCTGCTCTCTGGCCAGTTGCAACTGGGCTTTATGCGCCGGCCACGGGGCACTACCTTGAGCGAGCATCGTTTGCTCAGTGATCGTCTGGTGCTGGCCGTGCCGACCAGTGTGGTGGGGGCGGATCCGGCTACGTTTGATGTGCCGGCGGCGCTGGCCAGTCAGCCATTGCTGCAGATGGTGGGGCGGCGCTGTCCGGGCTTGAGTCAGCAAATTGCTAATTTCTTGGGCGCTAACCGCTTAACTGGGGTGATTCAAGAAGCTGAAGATATCCAAACGCTGGTGGCTTTGGTGGCAGCGGGGATTGGTAGCGCGATTTTACCGCATAGCGTCAGTTTTATAGCCGGGCCTGCAGTTACCTTGTTTCCGTTGACTGGGCCGCATTCTCGTTGGGAAATCAGTTTGGTGTGGAATCCGGCGTTGGCCGATCCGCTGCGTGACCGGTTTGTCGCGCTTGCCACTTCGCATTATCCGCAGCCGGTGCATGCCGTCTGTGAGTCGGCGCCGCAATAACAGCGGGGTAATAACGCGGTGGTTGATGTGGCTGATTCGGTGGATAAGTGAGCTATTGAGCCATTATTGTATTATTTTAAATATTGGTGCTTATTACTTGGCCATAATAATTTAGGCCAAAACGCCTTATCGTCATTTATATGGCGTTAATCTTCGCATTTTTCCGTCAGTAAATAGTCATTTTATATTTTGATTGAATATTTCACTGCTATTTACTTGCCATTTGTTTGACTGTTTTATTGGTTATTCATCTTACTATTTCCGTAAATTGAACTGTCATTAACAAGTGCTATTTTTAAGTGCCGTGATATTTATTTAGCAAATAGTGTGAATCTACGAGCATAAGAAATCTGTTTGTTGTATTGGCGCTATTTTTTATGACATTATCATGCCCGCTTATTGAAGCACGCTTATCTTGAGTGCTGTTTTAAATCGGATTATTCATGTGATAAATAAGTTATCTCGGTAAGGGATAGGTGATTAGTCATATAAATTATCTGTGGCCGTGCAAACAATAGCAAATAATCATATGTATGATGTCTGTGAGGCTAAATATTCCATCGGCTATAGGGTGTTGGGTTTGTGTATATCGACAGTTTATTTAGGTTGATGCGCGGTTATAGCTCGTGGCCATGAATTGCATGATTAAATACACGATGAAACCACAGCAATAACTAACGCTCTAGCGTACTGACTCTCTGACTTATAGGGTTAATCACCGCTCAAGGCGGTAATGTGATTATTCGTTTAGGCAGCCTTATATCATACCTATTTAAATGGCATGCCGCGGCTGTCTACTCGTTTACGTTTAAGCTGAATTTGGGCT
>NZ_JBOFRH010000044.1:0-11191 GCF_051650925.1 Plesiomonas sp. | reverse complement strand
TAAGTACGAGATAAGAACAGATACAGCAGAATATAGAAGCGCTTTGCCATATCTTTGGTGGCTTGATCCATTGAGCCTGAAACGTCCATTAGGCAAAACATAACGGCTTGGCTGGAAGGCTCAGGGCGGCGCTCATAGTTTTTGTAACGCAGATCAAAGGTATCGATAAAAGGCACTTGTTTAATTTTACGGCGCAATTCAGTGATTTCGGTTTTGATCTCATCCTCTTCGAGCAGGCGGGCAGGTTCACTGTTTTGCAGCAGGGTGAGCTGTTGCTCAAGCTCGCGCACTTGCCCGCGCTTGGCGGCTGTCATGGCGGTACGGCGTGCGAGTGAGTTACGTAAAGAACGAATGATGCTGATATTGGCCGGAACACCATTTGCCGTAAATCCGGCACGGTGCACCTTGTATTCAACCAACCGGTTGAGTTGGTTTTTTTGTAAGTTCGGCAGTTCCAAATCTTCAAACAGCAGATCAAGATATTCATCTTTGGATATTTGAAAGACAAACTCATCACTGCCTTCACCGTCAGCACTGGCTTGGCCTTCACCGCTGCCATTACCGCCCGCGCCCCCTTGCGGGCGATCAATATGATCTCCCGCAACGAACTGGTCATTACCTGGGTGCACCCGCTGATGCACCCCGCCTTTTCCCTGATGTAAAAAGGGCTCGGTAATATCTTTGGCGGGGATCGAGATGGATTCTCCGCTGTTGACATCCGTTACCGAGCGTTTATTGACCGCATCTGAAATCGCCTCTTTAATTTGCGATTTATGTCTGCGCAAAAAACGTTGCCGGTTAACCATGCTCTTATTTTTGCCGTTAAGACGGCGATCGATAAAATGTGCCATACTTCCCCCAAATCAGTCAGCCCGTTTTTAGGATGATTTACGCACACGTAAGTACCATTCACACAACAAGCGCACCTGTTTTTTGGTGTAGCCTTTTTCCATCATCCGGTGAACAAAGTCATCGTGTTTTTTCTGCTCTTCGGTGGATGTTTTGGTATTAAACGAGATAACCGGCAATAACTCTTCGGTGTTGGAGAACATTTTCTTCTCGATAACCGTGCGCAGTTTTTCATAGCTGGTCCAGTTCGGATTACGGCCACCATTGTGTGCTCTGGCCCGCAATACAAAGTTCACAATTTCATTACGGAAATCTTTCGGGTTACTGATACCGGCTGGTTTTTCTATTTTTTCCAGTTCTGCATTGAGGGCTGAACGGTCAAATAACTGCCCAGTTTCCGGATCACGATACTCTTGATCTTGAATCCAAAAATCAGCGTATACCACGTAGCGGTCAAAAATATTCTGACCGTATTCAGAGTACGATTCTAAATATGCGGTTTGGATCTCTTTCCCGATAAACTCAACATATTTGGGGATCAAGTAACCTTTCAGGTGTTCAACATACTTCTCTGCAATCTCCTGCGGGAACTGCTCACGCTCAATTTGTTGCTCAAGCACATAGAACAGGTGCACTGGGTTAGCCGCAACTTCACTGTGATCAAAGTTGAATACACGAGACAAAATCTTAAAGGCAAAACGGGTGGATAGACCGTTCATTCCTTCATCAACACCACCATAATCGCGGTATTCTTGGTACGATTTTGCTTTTGGATCAGTATCTTTTAGGCTTTCACCATCATAAACGCGCATTTTTGAGTATAAACTGGAGTTTTCGGTCTCTTTCATCCGAGACAGTACGGTAAAGCGAGCCAGTGTTTCCAATGTTCCCGGTGCGCAAGGGGCATTAGCGAGTTCACTGTTGCGAAGAAGTTTGTCATAAATACGCATTTCATCAGAAACACGTAGGCAATACGGCACTTTTACAATGTAGACTCGGTCGAGAAAGGCTTCGTTATTTTTATTATTTCTAAATTGCACCCACTCAGATTCGTTTGAGTGAGCCAAAATAATGCCTTCAAACGGCAGGGCAGAAAGGCCTTCTGTGCCGTTGTAGTTGCCTTCTTGTGTTGCGGTCAACAGTGGGTGTAGCACCTTAATCGGTGCTTTAAACATCTCAACGAACTCCATTAAGCCTTGATTGGCACGGCATAATGAACCTGAGTAGCTGTAGGCATCGGGGTCATGTTGGGCAAAATGTTCAAGTTGACGGATATCAACTTTACCGACGAGTGCCGAAATATCCTGATTGTTCTCATCCCCTGGCTCTGTTTTAGCGATAGCCACTTGATCCAAAATAGAAGGACGGACTTTTACCACTTTGAAGCGGGTGATATCACCGCCAAATTCGTGCAGGCGTTTTGCAGCCCAAGGTGACATGATATTGCGCAGATAGCGCTTAGGAATACCGTACTCTTCATCCAGAATTCGGCCATCTTCGTTAACATCAAACAGGCAAAATGGGTGATCATTTACTGGGCTACGTACGCCGTTTGCGGTTAATACATAGATAGGGGTGCGCTGCATGAGGCTTTTTAAGCGCTCTGCCAGTGATGATTTACCGCCCCCCACAGGGCCCAATAGATACAGGATCTGTTTTTTCTCTTCCAGACCTTGGGCGGCATGCTTGAGGTAAGAGACAATCTGCTCGATTGACTCTTCCATCCCATAAAACTCTTCAAAGGCCGGATAACGAGCAATAACACGGTTGGAGAACAGGCGTGATAGGCGAGAGTCGGTAGATGTATCAATCATTACAGGTTCACCGACGGCCATCAGTAAGCGCTCTGCGGCATTGGCATAAGCGGTGTGGTCATTACGGCAGATATTCAGAAACTCTTGCAGTGTAAATTCTTCGTCTTTCGCGGCTTCGTAACGCTCACGGTAGTGATCGAAAATAGTCATGGCAATACCCCCTGAAGGATGGATACGAGATGGAACGCTTTTGATTCACTCGATACGCTATTTTTACGTTCCTGAAATTAAGCTTAGTCGGGTATGCGGGAATGTCATGTAAATAACGCCAAGTTTTTTAACGAAATTTTAACCTTGGTGTGTATTGCCACTAAACAAGGACAACCAATAGGCGCATTGATGCATAAGTGGGCGGTGTGTTGTAGATAACGGAGTGTGTGTTTTTGTTGGCTAGAAAACGTTGGTTTAATTCAGTGGTAAGGATAAGAGCGAGGGGGAAAACAGTCAGACAGCGGCATGCCATGGCAAAAAACAAAAGGCGGCTAACTGCCTTAATCAATCAGGGTACTCCCGTTGGCTGGGTGTACCCTGTTGTGCTGTATCAGCCTAGATTATGCAATACGGATATGTGCACTGAGTGTATGGCTGTGTTGTGGCGTTACGGTGACAGGCTGACTGGTGATAGCCGTTTCCACGCAGACCATGGTTAGATACGCGTCGTCATTCATATCGGCCATGTTTCGTGCGCCTTCACGCCACGGTGTCCATGCGACCACACTGTTATTACCCTGATGCTCTACGGTAATAACACGTTGCGCTGCATCATCATGAATAAATGAGATATTTTCGGCAGCGGTATAGATGCGATCAACGGGGCCATCGAGCAGTAAAACCGGCGCATTCACAACCTGCTGGCTGTGGTTTAGGCTGTCAATGTAATCATTGCCTAACCCTTCAACACTGGTTTTATTAATATTATCAACGGCAAAGTAGGTGTGCAGCGCGCCGGTCAGATTAATGGCTTCAGTGCTTTGGCTGTGCAACATGATATTGAGTGTTGCGCCAATTTCGAGTGTGAGTGATAGGGTAAACGGGTGTGGCCAGTAAGCATCAGTTTCAGCGGTATCATTCAATGTCAGGGTTAGCTGCTGTATGTCGGCTGACTCTTGATGGTGCTGTAATTGCCACGGTAAGTTACGGGCAAAACCGTGTGCGGGTTGTGCAGTACGGCCAAACCATGGCCAGCAAACAGGGATGCCGCCGCGCAGTGCTTTTCCGGCGACAAACTGTGCCTTCTCACTCAACCAGATAACCGGCTTTTGATCTCGTGGTTGCCAGAGTAGTAATTGCGCGCCTTGCAAACTGATCACGGCTTGTGCTTGCGGGTGATCAATGACCAGTACATCGAGTTCTTCTTTACGGCGTAGTGTTAGTGCAGGGGAGAGTTGATCAATAACAGGCAGGGATAAAAAGCGATCCATACTCACACGCTCCTGTGAACCGGAGATAAGATAAAATAAAGGGTAAATTTCAGTTATAAAAAAAGGCGGCTCAACGCCACCTTTTTATTTGATTCACTCAGGATAATCCATTTAGGATCATCCGCTCGAGGTTAATCATTCAGATAAGGTATCTGGAATAATTACTTAGAGATGTGAGCGATCAGATCCAGAACTTTGCTGGAGTAACCCATTTCGTTGTCGTACCAAGATACAACTTTAACGAATTTGTCAGTCAGCTGGATACCGGCTTTAGCATCGAACACAGAAGTTTGACGCTCGCCCAGGAAGTCAGTAGAAACAACTTCATCTTCGGTATAACCCAGAACGCCTTTCATTGCGCCTTGAGAAGCCGCTTTCATTGCGTCACAGATTTCAGCGTAAGTTGCTGCTTTCTTCAGGTTAACAGTCAGGTCAACTACAGATACGTCTGGAGTTGGAACACGGAATGCCATACCAGTCAGTTTGCCTTTCAGCTCAGGGATAACAACACCCACGGCTTTCGCTGCACCAGTAGAAGATGGAATGATGTTTTGAGCCGCGCCACGGCCACCACGCCAGTCTTTAGCAGATGGACCATCAACGGTCTTCTGGGTAGCAGTTGTTGCGTGAACAGTTGTCATCAGACCTGATTCGATACCGAAAGTATCGTTCAGAACTTTAGCAATTGGTGCCAAGCAGTTAGTGGTGCAAGATGCGTTAGAAACGATCTCTTGACCAGCATATTCGCTGTGGTTTACGCCCATAACGAACATTGGGGTCGCATCTTTAGAAGGACCAGTCAGAACAACTTTCTTCGCGCCAGCAGCGATGTGCTTACGTGCAGTTTCGTCGGTCAGGAACAGACCTGTTGCTTCAGCAACAACGTCAACACCGATAGCATCCCACTTCAGGTTAGCTGGATCACGCTCAGCGGTAACGCGAACGGTTTTGCCGTTAACAATCAGGTTGCCGTCTTTAACTTCAACGGTACCGTTGAAACGACCGTGAGTAGAGTCGTACTTCAGCATGTAAGCCATGTAGTCAACGTCGATCAGGTCATTGATACCAACAACTTCGATGTCGTTGCGCTCGCAAGCCAGACGGAATACGAAACGACCGATACGGCCAAAACCGTTAATACCTACTTTAATAGACATATTCATTCACCAACTAAGTGTTCGTTGATTAAAAGATGGTTGTAAACTTACAAAAACCCTACAAACCGTCAAGAGGAAATGTGTCAAACCTTGCAGAAAATCATAAAGCAAGACAGATTTCTTCTCTATTTTTTCGTGTTACTTCACTTTTCCGACCATAGTTGTACAACCATTTATCGGGTTATTCTACTCATTTTTCAACTCTATTATGCGTGAGCTGAAATGCTGAATCGATAGAGCTAACGAGTATAGTCAGTTTTAATTTGTTTATTGTGATTATTATCACGTTTCTTTGGATGATGGCAAAATGTAACCCACTTTCACGGTATTTTTGAGTACATTTAACCTGTTATGAACATTAATACATCAGAAGTGTGGTGATATGTCTGAGAAAAAGCGTGTGCCTGAAATTCTGACCCCTGAGCAACAACATGTTTGCCGTGAGCAGGGTACTGAAGCGCCCTTTTCGGGCCGCCTGTTACATAACCGAAAAACGGGGTTGTACCACTGTGTTTGCTGTGATCATCCGCTATTCTCTTCGGTGGATAAGTTTGACTCGGGTTGTGGTTGGCCAAGTTTTTCTGCGGCGTTAACTCCAAACTCGCTACGTTATCTGGATGATTTTACACACGGTATGTGTCGAGTAGAGATCCGCTGTAAACAGTGTGATGCACATTTAGGGCATGTGTTTCCTGATGGGCCAGCACCGGAAGGGGATCGCTATTGTCTGAACTCAGTTGCACTTTGTTTTGTTGATCAGGCATCGGGTGAAAAAACAGTGGGCTAGTGTTGGGTGTAGGGCGATGCCTGAGAATAACTCAATAATAATTAGCCATGATAAATAATTGGTAATAGCTGTAATAAGAGAGAACATAATAAATAAAAGGGCTGTAGATAGACCGGCTCTGAATAAAAGAGGCATTTTTAGCCATGATATTTTCAGGTGCTGTATTTCAGCCGCCATATTTTCAGGAGCAATGAGAATGCAGTTGGACAGTGTGATTACCGCGATGACGGCCGAGGTGTATGAAAGGTTGCGTCAGGCCGTTGAAACGGGAAAATGGGCTGACGGGACGCGGTTAACGGATGCGCAAAAAGAGACCAGTTTGCAGGCTGTATTAATTTGGCAGTCTAAGCATAATCGCGATCCGCAACATATGACGGTTGGGCCAGACGGTGTCTTGGCGCATAAGTCGAAACAGGAATTAAAGCAGCAGTTTTCAGCCTCTTCTTCTATACCAATAGTGAGCTCGTTATCAAGTGATTAAAACAGGCATGCAAAAAGTGGTGCGATGTAAAAACAGACAGCCGATATGCTGTCTGTTTTTGTTTAGCGCAGTTGTCGATTTAATTTAATCTCGGCTTAATTCCCCACACAAGCTCTGTTGCATCAGGGCACGCATGGTATCGACGGGCAGGTCTTGGCTGAGCAGGTAATGCAGTTTGGCGAGAGCGGCTTCAACAGTCATATCGTATCCGCTAATAACCTGTGCTTGAGCTAGCGCATTGCCGGTAGCGTAGCCACCCATGTTGACTTTACCCGAGAAACACTGGGTCAGATTGACGACAATAATGCCGCGTCTAGCAGCCTCTTGCAGTTCGGCCAGTAGCGCTGGATGTTGAGGTGCATTGCCTACCCCATAGGATCGCAAGATCAGTGCTTTTACCGGCTGGCGCAGAAAGTTGCGCACAACTTCTGAGGATATGCCCGGATAGAGTGACACCACGCCGATAGGCTGTGGTGTGATGCTGTGCAGTTTCAGCGCGGTACTGTTTGTTGTCGGGGTGGATGGCGTGATGCGACGGATATGGATGCCCGCTTCCATCAACAGTGGGAAGTTGGGTGAGGCAAACGCATCAAAGCCGTCAGCATGGGCTTTGGTCGTTCGGTTGCCGCGAAACAGTTTGTTGTTGAAAAACAGGGTGACTTCATTGATAGGGTAGGTTGCTGCCAGATAGAGGGCATTGAGCAAGTTAGTCTGGCCATCAGATCGCAATTCTGCCAGCGGGATTTGTGAGCCGGTGATGATGACCGGTTTGTTTAAGTTTTCCAGCATAAAAGAGAGTGCGGAGGCGGTGTAGGCCATGGTGTCTGTGCCGTGTAGGATCACAAAACCATCATAGTGATCATAATTGGCATAGATATCATCGGCTATGCGTTGCCAGTCAGCCGGTGTCATGTCTGATGAGTCGATCAGGGGAGCATATTCATGAATACTAAAGTCAGGCATTTCGGCACGGTGGAACTCGGGCATCTGCTCTAGTTGCTTTTGCATATAGCCAGAAACGGGAATGTAGCCATGCTCTGAGTGCTGCATGCCGATAGTGCCGCCGGTGTAGGCAACATAAATAGATTTTTTCTGCATAAATATCCGCTGATTGTGAGCCTAAAGACACCAAGAGGGTGGATTATCTGGCCTGTATTGGGAAAAGGGCAGCTAAATGCGCTTTATATGACGTAAATTATAGAAGAGTCTGTGGTGAAAAAAAGCCCAGATTGACTGGGCTTGGATGATTTTTATCAACATAGAGGGTGATTTTTACTGTTCACCCTGTACATACGATTGAAAATAGAGTGCTAACGGGTGATCTGCCCGCAATTTAAACAGTACGCGTAGCGGCCATTTGGATCATTAAATTCACTGAGTATAGAGGTCTGCTGCTGCCATGCTTTAAGCGTTTGCATCAGCGGTGCAGGAACAGCCACGCCAGCAGGCATCAGTGCCTGAATTTGTACGCTAAATTGCGACAAGATCAGATCACGTGTAGAGGGGCTCTGTTGTACCCAGTTTAGTTGTGGTGTTTTTAATTTTGCCAGTTCAGCTGCTTTGGCCACTGCGGTATCGAAATCACCTAGGGCATCAACCAGCCCTTTTTGTTTAGCATCAACGCCTAACCAGACTTGCCCTTGAGCTATGCTGTCAACTTGCGGGATGGTCATTTTCCGGCCCTGTGCAACAAGAGTCAAAAACTGCTGATAGCCACGCTCGATAGAGAGTTGAATGAGATCAGTGACATGCGGGTTGAGCTTTTTGGTGATGCTCAGATCTGCCAGCGGCCCAGTAGAGACACCATCAGTATTGACTCCGATGCTGTTTAGGGTGTTTTCAAAGGTGTTTATCACGCCAAAAATACCGATTGAACCTGTAATGGTATTTGGGTTGGCGATGATATAGCTCGCATCGGCTGAGATCCAGTATCCGCCAGATGCGGCCATTGATCCCATTGAGATAACCACCGGTTTGCCGGCTTTCTCCAGTGCGACAACTTCATTGCGGATAATTTCAGAGGCAAAGGCACTGCCACCGGGGCTGTCGACCCGCAATACTACTGCTTTGATTTTGCTGTTGGTACGTGCCTGACGCAGCAGTTCTGCGGTACTGTCGCCGCCAATGCTGCCCGGTTGTTGTACGCCATCCATGATTGCGCCGCTGGCAATAATAACGCCAATATTGCCGTCAGCAGGGGTGCGATCAAGCGGGTTAGCGCTGAGGTAACTTTGATAGTTGGTGGCGATAAAGCCTTGCGGCGTTTTATCTTCACCAAACTCTTTTGCCATGGCGCTGCTCATCTCCTGACGCGTGGTGAGCTGATCAACCAGTTTACGTTGTAGAGCGTAGGCTGCACTGTCACCGCCGAGTTTTTTCAGATCGGCAAGCAGTGTATCTGCATCCGGAACGAGATCATTGGGGTGCAATTTACGATTGGTCGCAATATCCGTTCGGATATTTTGCCACATCAGATCAACCCAGCGCTGGGTGTTTTCACGTGCTTCGGCTGACATGTCATTACGGATAAATGGCTCTACGGCTGATTTGTATGTGCCGACCCGGAATACATGGGTGTTGACCTTGAGTTTTTCCAGCAGGTCTTTGTAGTACAGCGCATTCATGCCCAAACCGTTCAGATCAACGCTGCCCTGTGGTGACATGAAAACTTTGCTGGCATAACTGGCAAGATAATAT
Organism: Plesiomonas sp.; assembly: GCF_051650925.1. Lineage (NCBI taxonomy): Bacteria > Pseudomonadati > Pseudomonadota > Gammaproteobacteria > Enterobacterales > Enterobacteriaceae > Plesiomonas > Plesiomonas sp. The sequence goes on along the minus strand of NZ_JBOFRH010000044.1, from coordinate 1,985 downwards.
TGGCTTTGTGAATAGGTATCAGCATAGGCATATACCGGTTTTCCACTCTCTTTAAACTCTTGCAGCGCTTTACCTATATAAGTAATAGATGGTGCGCTGGCACTGGTTAAGTTGTTGAGATATAAAACAATGCCTTTTACTTTACTGTCAGTTTTTGCCTGACGAATAGCATCAACAAGATCAAAGACAGAGTTTTCCGTAATGCTACTATTATTACCAAAAAATTCGCGGCCCATCTGCTGAATTGGGTTGGAAAAGCGCGGCTCTTCAACGATAACACCGGAGAGGTCAAGCAGCAGCGCGCCTTGCTTTACTTCAGGGCTTTCGGGCTTTAAAAAACCATAAATGACGATGCCGATTAATACCAGTACAACCAGCATCAGATTAAGGGTGGCTTCGCGAATAAAATTAATGATTCGCCATGCCCAGCTAAACAAATTTGCAACCAGTCGCCACAATAAGCGCATGGTATCTCCAGTAGGTTAAGTGATAATTAATAGGGTTATCAGGCTATCGTAGCGCGAACGGCGGTAAAGATCAGCTTCTCATGCTGTCTGGTAATGAAGCGGATTTTTGTTCGAGTGATTGCTCAGCAAGATGTAAACAAATTGTTTGCGGTTGTTTGCATCCTTTCGTAAGCTGGTCAGACCATAATAATAAGGACAGTTATGTATGCCTTCCTCTATGCCACTCTCTCTTTTGTTGTCTGAGCCCGTGCCGGTTTTGCCCTCAGCGGCATCACCTTATCTACACTTATTACAGCCATTAGACTTGGGGTTTACCCAATTACGTAACCGTGTATTGATGGGATCAATGCATACCGGTCTTGAAGAGGCTCGCGGCGGATTTGATAAGCTGGCGGTGTTTTATCGTCAGCGTGCCGAAGGTGGTGTCGGGCTGATTGTCACCGGTGGGATTGCACCCAATTTTCGCGGCCGTTTAGTGCCGCACGGTGCGCAGTTGAGCTTTCCATGGCAGGTGGGTAAACACCGTAAAGTGACGACCGCCGTGGCAGAGGCTGGTGGTAAAATTTGCCTGCAAATTTTGCATGCCGGGCGTTACGCTTACCATCCGTTTTCGGTTGCGCCTTCTGCGGTGCAATCTCCAATCACCCCTTTTAAGCCGAGTGCATTATCAGCGCGCCAAATTCAAAATACGATACGTGATTTTGCCCAAACAGCGGCACTGGCACAGGAAGCGGGTTATCACGGTATTGAAATTATGGGATCAGAGGGGTATCTGATAAATCAGTTTATTTGCGCCCGAACCAACCATCGCACTGATGGCTGGGGGGGCGATTTTGCCGCGCGCAGCCGTTTCCCACTGGAAATTGTGCGTGCTGTGCGTGAGCGGGTCGGACGTGATTTTATTATTATCTTTCGTTTATCAATGTTGGATTTGGTCGAACAGGGAAGCAGTTGGGATGAAGTGGTGTTACTGGCTAAAGCACTTGAGAGTGCTGGAGTGACGTTGCTCAATACCGGTATTGGCTGGCATGAGGCACGTGTGCCGACGATTGCAACCAGTGTGCCGCGCGGGGCGTTTAGCTGGGTAACTGCGCGTTTGCGTGCTGAGGTAAATATTCCGCTGATCACCACCAACCGTATTAATATGCCACAAATTGCCGAGGATATTCTGGCCCGCGGGGATGCCGATATGGTTTCAATGGCACGCCCGTTTTTGGCCGATCCTGACTTTGTGCGCAAAGCGGCCAGCAATCAGGCCGACCGTATCAATACCTGTATTGCCTGCAATCAAGCCTGTTTAGATCACGTATTTATTGGCAAGCGAGCTAGCTGTTTGGTCAACCCGCAGGCTGGGTATGAAACTGAGTTGCGTTATCTGCGCAGTGCAGCACCAAAACGGGTTGCCATTGTGGGTGCGGGGCCTGCGGGGTTATCTGCGGCCTGTGTTGCCGCAGAGTGCGGGCATCAGGTTACGCTGTTTGAACAACACCATCAGATTGGTGGGCAGTTTAATTATGC
>NZ_JBOFRH010000043.1:0-9686 GCF_051650925.1 Plesiomonas sp. | reverse complement strand
AAAGCTTGTTAGTGATGGAGCGCATTTACGGTATTCCGGTTTCTGACATCAGCGCGCTGCATGCTAACGGTACCAACATGAAACTGCTGGCCGAACGCGGTGTGCAGGTCTTTTTCACACAGGTCTTTCGCGACAGCTTCTTCCATGCTGACATGCACCCCGGCAACATTTTTGTCAGCTATCAGCATCCTGAAGACCCGCAATATATCGGTATTGATTGCGGTATTGTCGGCTCACTTAACCGTGAGGATAAGCGCTATCTGGCCGGTAATTTCATCGCTTTTTTCAACCGTGATTACCGCAAAGTTGCTGAATTGCATGTAGATTCTGGTTGGGTTCCGGCAGACACCAATATCGAAGAGTTTGAGTTTGCTATTCGAACCGTTTGCGAACCTATTTTTGAAAAACCACTCGATCAGATCTCTTTTGGCCATGTGCTGCTGAACCTGTTTAATACCGCACGCCGTTTTAATATGGAAGTGCAGCCGCAACTGGTACTGCTGCAAAAAACGCTGCTGTACGTTGAAGGCCTTGGTCGCCAGCTTTATCCCCAGCTTGATTTGTGGAGTACCGCCAAACCCTTTTTAGAGAGTTGGATGCGTGAGCAGGTTGGTATTCAGGCCGTGATTCAGGCCGTAAAAGATAAAGCCCCGTTTTGGGCGGAAAAATTGCCGGAACTGCCGGATCTTGTGTATGACTCACTGCGTCAGCAAAAACTGCTCAGTGAACAGATGCGCAAGCTGAATGGTCAGTTGGCTGTCAGGCAGAAAAATGATGCGCAGGCGCGTTATCTGCTGACGGTGGGGGCAACCTTGGTTTTGTCATCGGTGATTTTGCAGGTCAGTACCCGCACCATGTGGCCGATAGGCTTGCTGGTGGCCGGTATCGTATGCTGGGGAATTGGCTGGTCGCGGCAACGTGATACCTAAAACTGTTTTTTTATGTTGATAATACGGCAGAGTAAGCCGCAAAATGGTGATACAACATCGCGTTGAACCTGATTTTTAAGTCACTATTTTTGAGTTACTCTTTTTAATGCAAACCATCTTGTTGCGGCATGATGACAACCTAATTTCTTTCAGAGGGATATAACATGGGCGGAATCAGTATTTGGCAGTTACTTATCATTGCGGTCATTGTTGTGCTGCTGTTTGGTACCAAAAAACTGCGCAATATCGGCGGCGATCTGGGCGGTGCAGTGCGTGACTTTAAAAAAGCACTCAATGACGATGCCGCAAAGCCACAGCAAAAAAACGATCTTGGCGATGCTGATTTTACACAGAATATTGTTGATCAGAGCAAAGCCGAACACAGCAGCGCTGATGACAGTGCAAAAAAGAGCCAAAACAAAGAGCAGGTATAACCCGTGTTTGATATCGGTTTCTGGGAGCTGGTACTGATTGCCGTTATCGGCTTGGTTGTCTTAGGGCCTGAACGGTTACCGGTTGCCGTGCGTACAGTCGCACATTGGGTGAGAACAATCCGAGCGATGGCGGCATCGGTGCAAAATGAGCTAAACCAAGAGCTTAAATTGCAAGAGATGCAGAATAACCTCAAAAAAGCAGAGCAGATGAATTTAAAAGATCTCTCTCCTGAGCTTGATGCCTCACTGCGTGAGCTCAAAGAGGCTGCTGACTCCGTGCAACGCCCTTATGCACCCTCGGCAGAGAGCACCGAGCCTGAAAATACGGCGGTTTCATCTGCCGAAAATACTGCTGAGAACGCTACTGTAGCGGCGACTGCCCAGCCGGTTACCTCGGTTTACCCGGAAGGCTCATCACCAGCAGAGCTGGCCGAGCAAGCCGAAGATGAGCATGACGCTGATGATCAGCACCCTGTTCATCTGACCGAAGGTTTACCTGCTTCTGCGTTAAATCAGGCGGAGCCTGTTGCGGTGGCAGCACCACAGTCTACGCAACATTTAGCGTCAGAACAGAGCCTCAAAAGGGAGCAACCATAATGTCGGTGGATGATACTCAGCCCCTGATTTCGCACCTGATTGAGCTGCGTACCCGCTTACTGCGCGCCATTATCAGTATTTTAGTGATTTTTGCTGGGCTCGTTTGGTTCTCAAACGATATTTATGCGTGGGTCTCTGCCCCCTTGGTTGAGCGTATGCCGCAGGGTGCAAGCATGATTGCAACCGAAGTGGCATCACCCTTTATTGCACCGATCAAGCTGACCTTAATTGTCTCGGTGTTTATTGCCGCACCGCTGATCTTGTACCAGATTTGGGCCTTTATCGCGCCGGCGTTGTACAAGCATGAACGCCGCCTGATTATTCCGTTGCTGGTCTCAAGTTCGGCACTGTTTTATCTCGGTATGCTGTTTGCCTACTACATCGTATTTCCGCTGATCTTTGGCTTTTTCACCCAAACTGCACCGCAGGGCGTGACCATTGCCACTGACATTAACAGCTACCTTGATTTTGTGATGGGGCTGTTTTTAGCATTTGGGCTGGCTTTTGAAATTCCTGTAGCGATTATCCTGCTCTGCTGGAGTGGGGTTACCAATGCTGATGATCTGCGCAAAAAGCGGCCTTATATCGTTGTGGCCGTGTTTGTCGTTGCCATGCTACTGACACCGCCGGATGTGTTTTCACAAACACTGCTGGCCATTCCTATGTGTCTGCTGTTTGAACTGGGCGTTTTCTGCTCACGCTTTTACGTGAGAGAAACCGTTGACGACGACATGCAGCGCGACAGCGAAGATGATGATACCGAAGCAAGGCACTAAATTCCCTGCTTACGGAGATAAAAGGGCCGTCGTTTGACGGCTTTTTTTATAGGATTTAATGAGGAACCAACCATGACACTGAATATTCCCGGCTCATTTCCTGGCCGTCGTTTACGCCGTGTACGCAAGCACGACTTTAGCCGCCGTTTGGTGGCAGAACATCAGCTGAGTGTAAACGATCTGATCTATCCGGTATTTGTACTTGAAGGGGATAACCGCCGCGAAGCGATCCCCTCAATGCCCGGCATTGAGCGTTTATCAATAGATTTGCTGCTGCAAGAAGCCGCAGAGCTGGTGGCATTAGGGGTTCCTGCTATTGCCTTATTCCCCGTGGTGGGGCAAGAGAAGAAGACCTTACTGGCCGAGGAAGCCTATAACCCGCAAGGTCTGGTGCAGCGTACCGTGCGTGCACTGAAAGCGGCTCACCCGCAGTTAGGGGTTATCACTGATGTGGCGCTTGATCCGTTCACTGTCCACGGGCAAGACGGAATTATTGATGATACCGGTTATGTGCAAAATGACATCACCACCGAGATTTTAGTGCAGCAGGCATTATCACAGGCTGAAGCGGGGGCTGACGTAGTTGCCCCGAGCGATATGATGGATGGCCGTATCGGTGCTATCCGTGAAGCGCTCGAAGCCAATGGTTTTATCCATACCCAGATCATGGCGTACTCGGCAAAATATGCCTCGTGCTACTACGGCCCGTTCCGTGACGCAGTCGGATCATCAGGCAATCTCAAAGGTGGCGATAAGAAAAATTACCAGATGGATCCGGCCAACAGCAATGAAGCCTTGCAGGAAGTTGCACAAGACTTGCAAGAGGGGGCGGATATGGTAATGGTAAAACCGGGAATGCCGTATCTTGATGTGGTACGCCGCGTCAAAGATGAGTTTGGTGTACCGACCTTTGCTTATCAGGTTTCGGGTGAGTACGCCATGCACATGGCTGCCATTCAGAATGGCTGGCTCAAAGAGCGTGAATGCATTATGGAATCACTGCTGTGCTTTAAGCGTGCGGGTGCTGACGGTATTCTGACTTACTTTGCCAAGCAGGTTGCACAGTGGCTTAATGAGCCATCAGTTCGATAAGGTGGGTTTATTCCCTGAGAATAAACACGCTTAAAACGTAACGTTTAATCGGCGTTGTGTTTATCAACTTGCCAAAAACAAAAAAGCGGCCTGATAAGCCGCTTTTTTTATTTTAGAACCTGATCATCGAATTTTGATAAGTACGGTATACGGTAGGTGCTCAGTGAGCCATCAACCCGATGATATTTCTGTTACGGAGATTCGGTCTGGCAGCCAAGAGTCAGAGGAAGGTGCAGATTACCCAACCACCGAGCCTCTTGCCGTAAATCCTCTGCTCGAAGAGGATGACTCGTTAGCCACCCTTCAGGCAGACACAGTTGCAGGCGATCACCCTCACCAGTTAGCGTCACCTGTGGCAGCGTATCATCACGGCGGCGGCTGGCCAGAATAATGGCTAAACGCAGCAAACGGCACAGCTTTAATGCTTCGGCTACCGAAATGGCATTTTGTGCCGCCAGCTTGCTGAGATCTGGCTGTTCACGCTGATTATACAGCAGCGCAGCCAGCAGCTTACGTTGTGCCGGTGTAAAACCGGGAATTGCTGAGTTAGAGAGCAGATACGCCGCATGTTCATGCGTACGTTTGTAATCAATTCCTAACCCTATCTCGTGCACCATAGAAACCCAGCCGAGCAGCTCACGGCTAAGTGCACTCAGGTGCCAGTCACCGGCAACATGATCGAATAATTGCCATGCGGTATTACGTACCCGCAGTGCCTGTTCGGTATCAATATGATACTGACGTTGCAACGCAGCTATTGTGCGCCCACGGATATCACCTTGTGCCTGAACATGTTGCGGATGCAACATGCCGTACAACAAACCTTCACGCAGCGCGCCGCCTGACAGCGTCATATCATCAATCGACAATGTTTCAAAAATAGCGATTAAAATCGATAGACCGCTTGGGAAAACCAACGCCCGATCGAGCGTTAAGCCCTCAATTTCCAACTCTTCTAACTTGTAGCACTGAATGGCCTGTGCACGTAACTGACGCAGTTTGGCCAGCGTAATGTGCTCATCCATTCCCTGTGCCAGCATGATCTCTTGCAATGCCTGTACTGTGCCCGATGCGCCCACACAGGCTTGCCAACCAAGTGAGGTAAACTGGGCAACAATTGGCTGTAAAATATCACGCGCAGCTTGTTCGGCGGCAGCAAAGTTATGTTCGCACAAACGCCGATCGGCAAAGTAGCGCTCAAGCCAGGTAACACAGCCCATATGTAGGCTAACCAACGCTTGTGGTTGAGCCCCTTTGCCGATAATCAGCTCGGTACTGGCTCCGCCAATATCCACCACCAAACGGGGATCAGGCCCTCCGGTGGTGTGGGCTACCCCCTGATAGATCAGGCGAGCCTCCTCTTCTCCGGCAATCACCTCAATCGGATGGCCTAAAATGCGCTGTGCAGTATCCAGAAAATCGGCGGCATTTCGCGCACTGCGCAGTGCCGCGGTCGCGACGACCCGCACATGCTTAGCCGGAATATCCTGTAAACGTTCGGCAAACAGCGCCAAGCACTGCCAGCCACGCTCAATGGCATCTTGTGAGAGATTATTTTGCTCATCTAGACCTGCAGCCAGCCGCACTTTGCGCTTGATGCGGGCAATGGTCTGAATATTTCCGGCAACCTGACGCACAACCAGCATATGAAAGCTGTTTGAGCCAAGATCAATTGCCGCATAGCAAGAGGATACCGAGTTTATCATCTGTTATTCGGCCGGATTACGCTTACGTGGGCTACGAACGCCGGGGCGACGATGACCATTTTGGCGCGTTGTCGATGTTGGGCGCGGGCGTTGTAAACGGAACGGCGCAGGCAGTTCGGTTAGCAAGGCTTCGCTGTCATATTTACTGACTGGAATACTGTGCTCGATGTAGGTCTCGATTCCCGGCAGGTTCAGTGCGTACTCTTCGCAGGCAAAGCTGATAGAGTGGCCACTTTCACCGGCACGGCCGGTACGGCCAATACGGTGCACATAATCTTCGCAGTCATCTGGTAGGTCATAGTTAAAGACATGCGTGACCAGTGGAATATGCAAACCACGGGCAGCCACATCGGTAGCGACCAGAATATCCAAATTACCTTTGGTGAAGTCATCTAAAATACGCAGACGTTTTTTCTGTGCGACATCACCGGTCAGTAATCCAACCCGATGGCCATCAGCGGCTAAATGCCCCCAGATTTGTTCACAGCGATATTTGGTATTAGCAAAAATAATACTGCGATCTGGCCACTCTTCTTCCAGTAGAGTCTGCAATAATCGCATTTTTTCTTCATTTGAAGGGTAGAATAGCTCTTCTTTGATACGGTGGCCGGTTTTCTGCTCTGGTTCTACTTCGACATATTCGGCATTATGCATGTATTCGAAAGCCAGCTCGCGGACACGGTAAGAGAGCGTTGCAGAGAACAGCATATTGAGACGCTGATCTGGTTTTGGCATGCGGCGCAGCAAATAACGGATATCTTTGATAAAGCCAAGATCGAACATCCGATCGGCTTCATCAAGAACCATTACCTGAATCGCACCCATGTTGATAATATTCTGCTTCTGGTAGTCAATGATCCGACCGGTAGTACCAATCAGAATATCGACACCCGCTTCGAGCACCTTGAGCTGCTTATCGTAGCCGTCGCCGCCGTAAGCCAAGCCGAGGCGCAAACCGGTAGTTTCTGCCAGCAACTGTGCATCAGCATGGATCTGCACCGCCAGTTCCCGCGTGGGTGCCATAATAAGCGCCCGTGGCTGGTTCTTTTGGTGTTGCTCACCGGCAGGGTGAGTCAGTAGATGATGAAAGGTCGAGGTCAAAAAGGCGAGGGTTTTCCCTGTACCTGTTTGTGCTTGACCGGCGATGTCACGTCCTGCCAGAGAATAAGGCAGTGCGAGCGCCTGTATTGGTGTGCAGTGCTGGAATCCTTGTTGTGCTAAAGCACGCAGGACATCCGGATGCAACCCGAAATCGGCGAATTTCTGTTCAGTTAAGTGTGTTTTGCTCATAGTGGGTAGAATATCAGCTAACTCTTGCTTTACGAAAGCGTATCCATTGAAATAAAGTCAATAACAACGGTTGGTCAATGTTACACCAACACAGTGATAAATATTTGGGAGTAAAGATGAGCGATAAAATTGTTCAACTGACCGATAGCAGCTTTGAAACTGATGTCATCAATGCCACTGGCCCTGTGCTGGTAGACTTCTGGGCTGAGTGGTGTGGCCCGTGCAAAATGATCGCTCCGATTCTTGATGAAGTGGCCACTGAGTACCAAGGTCGTGTCACAGTCGCAAAACTGAACATTGATCAAAATGCGGCTACCGCACCAAAATACGGTATTCGTGGTATTCCAACCCTGTTGCTGTTCAAAGATGGTGCAGTGGCAGCGACAAAAGTGGGCGCACTCTCTAAAACTCAACTGAAAGAGTTTTTAGACGCACACATTTAAGTAAATTTCAGTTAAAATAGCGTCTGGTCGTTGGGGGCTGCATTTTATTTAACCAACTGCTAGACGCATTTCTGATTTGATGCTAGTTTACTGTTACTGCCTAAACGCACCTAATTCTTCTTATTACCACTGATTGCTGGCCTATGCCAACAGGCTGTTCTGTTAGCCAGTATTCCCGTGATTGGCTTATCCCCGAGTTCACTATCAAGAACCCATCGTTATGAATCTTACCGAACTGAAAAATACACCTGTCTCTGAGCTTGTAGCACTTGGCGAGTCAATGGGCCTCGAAAACATGGCTCGGATGCGTAAGCAGGATATTATCTTTGCTATTTTGAAACAGCACGCCAAGAGTGGCGAGGATATCTTTGGCGATGGTGTGCTAGAGATATTGCAAGACGGGTTTGGTTTCCTCCGTTCTGCCGATTGCTCTTACCTTGCTGGCCCCGATGATATCTATGTTTCTCCAAGTCAAATTCGTCGCTTCAACTTACGCACCGGTGATACCATTGCAGGTAAAATCCGACCGCCAAAAGAGGGTGAACGCTATTTTGCCCTGCTGAAAGTCAACGAAGTTAACTTTGACCGCCCAGAAAACTCCCGCAATAAGATCCTGTTCGAAAACTTAACCCCACTGCATGCTAATCGTCGTTTACGTATGGAACGCGGTAACGGTTCGACCGAAGATCTGACTGCGCGCGTGCTTGATCTGGCATCACCGATTGGTTGTGGTCAGCGGGCATTGATTGTTGCGCCGCCAAAAGCGGGTAAAACCATGCTGCTGCAAAATATTGCCCAGAGCATTGCGGCAAATCACCCTGATTGCGTGCTGATGGTGCTGCTGATTGACGAGCGTCCGGAAGAAGTGACCGAGATGCAGCGTCTGGTAAACGGTGAAGTAGTGGCATCTACCTTTGATGAGCCGGCTTCTCGCCACGTACAGGTTGCCGAAATGGTGATCGAGAAGGCTAAGCGTCTGGTTGAGCATAAGAAAGATGTGGTTATCTTGCTTGACTCGATTACCCGTCTGGCACGTGCGTATAACACCGTTGTTCCAGCATCCGGTAAAGTACTGACCGGTGGTGTTGATGCCAACGCTCTGCATCGACCAAAGCGTTTCTTTGGTGCGGCACGTAACGTGGAAGAGGGCGGTAGCCTGACCATTATCGCCACTGCGCTGGTTGATACCGGCTCGAAGATGGACGAAGTGATCTACGAAGAGTTTAAAGGTACAGGTAACATGGAACTGCACCTTGCGCGCAAAATTGCTGAAAAGCGTGTATTCCCTGCGATTGACTACAACCGCTCAGGTACACGCCGTGAAGAGCTGCTGACATCGTCAGAAGAGCTGCAAAAAATGTGGATCTTACGCAAAATATTGCACCCAATGGGTGAAATTGATGCGATGGAATTCCTGATCAATAAATTGGCGATGACCAAAACCAACGATGAATTCTTTGACATGATGAAGCGTTCTTAAGCATATTGTTGGATATAACTCCAAAAGCGTCGCTATTTAGCGACGCTTTTGTTTTTTCAGGCCAATGAATTTGTCGCTGATCGGCGACGCGTTTATTCATTTGAAAAATAGCGTTAAGATTACTGGCAGTAGATAAGCATTTACTGACCGTATCGGATCTCAGGCACAAACAGTAATAGATGTAATTATGGGTACTGTCTTGCACAGCCAAGTCTGTTTCGGTTATAGGTTAGCTTGATACGTTAATACCAGTTTACAGGGTGCAGGTGAGCACCTCATTCAAGGGCTATGGATGGTGAACCTTCTTCGCAGTGACGTGCTCATGATGGGTAGTGATCTTCTTTTTGTATTTCTTTTCTCATTGGCCTCGTTATTTATTGCGCGCAAAGTGGCGCGTAAAGTTGGGCTGGTGGATAAACCGAATTACCGCAAATTACACAATGGTTTTATTCCATTGGTTGGCGGTATCTCGGTATTTTCAGGTATGGCTTTTTTCTTTATTCAGCACTGGTCGCATTTAAGCCAGCCGGGTCTGTACTTATTTTGCGCCGGTATTTTATTGGTTGTCGGTATTCTCGATGACCGTTTTGATGTCAGCGTAAAAATCCGCGCCTGCGTGCAGGCTGCGATTGCCATCATCATGATGAGTATTGGTGGGCTGCATCTTAATAGTCTGGGCAATATTCTGGGGTCTTGGGAATTAACGCTTGGGCCACTGGGGTATGTCTTAACGCTATTGGCAGTCTTGGCCGCGATTAATGCCTTCAATATGGTTGATGGTATTGACGGTCTGCTGGGCGGCTTGTCATGTGTCACCTTTGGTTCATTGGGGATTTTGTTTTTACTCGATAACCAAGGGTCTCTGGCACTGTGGTGTTTTGCCATTATTGCCGCCACGTTACCCTATATTTTATTAAATCTGGGGATCCCATGGGGGCG
>NZ_JBOFRH010000042.1:0-1322 GCF_051650925.1 Plesiomonas sp. | reverse complement strand
CACCGTTTTCAGCGGTGATGCCGTAACCGTCGTTACCGCTATAAGAATCGTTAGCACCCAGATATTGCAGACCCAGGTTGAAACCATTCCAGCTGTTACGGTATTGCAGCACGCTGTCAGAGCGGCCAGTACCGAACATAGTTGCAGCGTAAGGTGCATTGTTGGTGCTTGCTTGAGTGTAGCCTTGGGTATCTTCACCCCATTCTGGCAGCACGTCAGTGAAGCTGGTGATGTCATACATCACGCCCCAGTTACGACCGTAGCTGATGCTACCGTAACGGTCATCTTTCAGGCCGGCATAGGCCAGACGGATTTGGTTAGGGCCGTTGAAGTTGTTTTCAGCGTTTGGTGCCATGTTGTATTCAACATGACCGAAACCTTGCAGGTCGTTGTTGATTTGAGTGGTGCCTTTCAGGCCCAGACGAACATAGCTCTGATCACCACGCTGATACATTCCTGCATTATGGTTGGATGCGAAATGGTAGTCGCCGGTAATGGAGCCGTACAGATCCAGTTTGTTGTTATTCTGATCATAAATTACAGCGGCATTTGCAGCGCCAGCCATCAGCATCGCTGGGATCATGGCTGCAAGAACGGTACGTTTCATGCTATTTCCTCATTCACTTTCGTCTTGTTCCTTACGGTTACAACCGATTCAGGAACTTTCCTTGAGGCGTAATGTCGCATTTGTGATGGTGTGATGCTAGTCACTAATTGCATCCATCCGTATCAGTCTTTGCAGCGGGAAACCGACTGTAATTAATTGTTTCCCTGATGAAACTTATTGCGTGTTTAAACATCCACTTCTTTCAGTGTCATTAAGTTCTGGTGACTGTGGGCAGCGGGAAAGTATTTTGTCGCGTTAGAATTTATAAGACATGGCGTTATAAAAAAGGAGTGAGTGGCGTAATTTGAATACCGCTCTGTTTAATCTTTTAAACGGTAAAAAGGGAAAGGAAATACGTGGGGAAGAGTGAAAGCAAGACAGAAAAAACAGGTTGGATAAACGGATTGAAAAAATAAAAGCCGGACAGTGCCGGCTTTTATTATCTACGCTTCTCTACGGTCTAATGTTAGCGCTCTCAGTTCAACACGATAAGACTGGATGACCTTATGTGAGAAACTGTATTAGAACAGCGCGTTACGCGGAGTCCGTGGGAATGGGATCACGTCACGAACGTTCTGCATACCGGTGACATAAACCACCAGACGCTCGAAGCCCAGACCGAAACCTGCGTGTGGCACGGTGCCGTAACGGCGCAGATCGCGATACCACCAGTAGTCTTCTTTGTTCAGACCCATTTCATCCAGACGGGCATCCA
>NZ_JBOFRH010000041.1:0-1002 GCF_051650925.1 Plesiomonas sp. | reverse complement strand
TGAAAAATTGTCACTCAAACTGCTCCGAGCATAATGGTTCTCTGAATGCCAATAAAAAATGGGCAAAATATCGTCGTGATATGTTGTCTTCTTTCCCGTCTCCATTTAATGAAGGTGCGGACTCATTATCCGAATCGATTGCTCACGCAGTACGCAATTTAAATAAACTGCGTCCTGATGCACAGGGCCCAGCTTATTTAGGGAGCGATCCTGCATTAACCATTGATTTTGACAAGGTTAAACAGGTTGAACTGAATCCAGGGATGACCCCTGTGGGTGAAGTGATCGATCAAACCACCAAACTGTTTGAAGGTTTACCAAACTGGGGTCACCCGTTGACCATGTGTAACGTGATCCCACAAGCTAACTCAGCCTCTATTGTGGCTGCGGTGTTGTCTGAGATTTTCTCACCTAACATTTTGGAAGGGGAATATTCCTGGAACGTACACCGCGCTGAGCTGGAAAGTGCCGGTATGCTGGGGAATTTGATTGGTTGGAATCCGCTGCATACCGGTTGTGTGTATACCTACGGTGGTTCCGGTTGCTGGACTTACCATGTCAAATACGCACTGACCCGTGTGTTGCCTGATTCGCGTCATACCGGTATTCGTACCGATGCTAAAGTCATCTGTTCACAACAAGCGCACTACACCATGCTGAACAGTACTGACTGGATGGGGCTGGGGATGGATAATATCATCACCGTGCGTACCGATCCAGAAACTAACGCGATGGATTTGGCTCATCTGGAAGAGATTTTAAAACAGCTGCAAGCCGAGAAAACACCGGTGGCTTCTGTGGTCTGTACTATGGGGACGACCGATGCGAACGCCTTTGACCCAGTGGCGGGGGTGCGTAAACTACTGGATCAATATCCAAACGCTGAGCCTTACGGCAAAGCACTGCTGTATTGCGATGCGGTAGTGTGCTGGTCTTGGTTGACCTTCAAAAAATATGATTTCGTGGCTAACCCACTGGAATTTACTGATGAGTTGCTGCCAT
>NZ_JBOFRH010000040.1:0-16772 GCF_051650925.1 Plesiomonas sp. | reverse complement strand
ATCCCAAATTCCCAACTACTGACACATTTTTGTCATCAGGAATTTCATTAAACGAAAGCACGCTCAGGCCGGGTGCACAAACACGGGCGTAGCGCGATAGTAATGGGCGCAACTGTGGCATCACCATCAGCAGAGGGGTGTGTCCAGCCATTCGCATGTTGTCAATCACTTGTGGCAGGCTGTATTGCAGCTTTTCGATAACCCCCGGTTCTAATGCAAAGCCATCGAGCTGAACGTGGCCGGCTTGCTGGGCCTGACTCAGGGCACCGAGTAGAATATTTTCCAGTTCGGCAGCTAAGGTGATAACAGGGATATCGCTACGGTTACCGACCAGTTGGTACAGCAGTGGGCGGCGCAGGGCGCAACGCACGTCGGCGCACAGCAAGATCGGGTCTTTGGTTAGCTCGGCTGACTCTAGCAGGGAGTTTGTGATGGTCACAATATCACGCAGTGACACGTTTTCTGCAGCCAGCTGGCGGAATACCCGTAATAACTGCTGTGGATTGAGACGTTGTTGCAGATCATCGGCCATTTTTGCATCACAGGCTTGTAGGCGCTCGATGATTTGACGTACCTCGGATGGCCCCATCACTTCATCAATGTAGTCATTGATTATTTTGCTTACGTGGGTTGATAAGATAGTGGCGTGATCGACTACGGTATAGCCATAGTTGACGGCTCGGTCTTTATTATCTGGATTGATCCAGACCGCCTCCATCTGGTAGGCCGGATCAGTGGTCAATATGCCATCTATATTGCCGTACACTTCGCCAGGGTTGATGGCCAGTAGGTGGTTGTCTTCCAGCTCAGCGTTGACCAATACCGCCTCTCGTAAGCTAATGCGGTACTCATCTGGAGCTAAGGTTAGGTCATCGTGAACTCGGATTTGCGGGATCAAAAAACCGCGTTGTTCGGATAAGGTTTTACGGATACCGGTTAGGCGAGTCAGCAGTTCGGCACCTTGGCGCTGATCTATCAGGTGTACCAAACGGTAACCAACGGCGATGCTGAGGGCGTATACGGCCGGAATATCGTCATTATTGATCTCTTGTACTGCGCCAAATTCTGGTGGTTGCACCAGTGCTTCGGCACGGCGCAGTTCATTTTTGGACTCAGTGTTGTTGTTTTCATGGTGATGGCGCATCTTCCAGCCAGCCAATGCGATGACTCCCGCAAAGGCAAAAAATGCGAGGTGCGGCATCCCAGGGACTAATCCCAAGATCAACATGATGGCTGCGACGACAAACAGCACAACTGGCGAGGCCAGCATTTGGCGGCTGATCTGCTGCGAGAAGGTATCTTGATCGGTAACTCGAGTAACGAGGATGGCGGCTGCGGTGGAGAGCAGTAATGATGGGATCTGCGCCACTAAACCATCACCAATGGTCAGTAAGGCATAGGTCTGGAAAGCACTACCAAACGGCATTCCATACTGGAATACCCCAATACTGACCCCACCGATAATGTTGATAAACAAAATCAACATACCGGCTACCGCATCACCACGCACAAACTTGGAAGTACCGTCCATTGCACCATAGAAGTCGGCTTCGTTCGCCACATCTTCCCGGCGTTGACGTGCTTGTTCATGATCGATTAAACCGGCGTTCAGATCGGCGTCAATCGCCATCTGTTTACCTGGCATGGCATCGAGGGTAAAGCGTGCACCAACCTCTGAAATTCGTTCACCACCTTTAGTAACCACCACAAAGTTGATGATCATTAAGATAACGAATACCACGATCCCGACTACGTAGTTACCGCCGATAACGACTTCACCGAACGCTTGGATGACTTTACCAGCAGCGTCGCCACCTTCGTGACCGTTGAGCAAAACTACTCGGGTGGAGGCGACGTTGAGGCCAAGACGCAGCAAGGTGGCGATCAGCAGTACGGTTGGAAACGCCGAAAAATCCAACGGACGACGGCTGTATACACTAACCAGTAGAACCAGCAATGCCAGTACAATGTTGAAGGTGAAGAACATATCCAGCAGCAGTGGCGGGATAGGTAACATCACCATGGCGAGCAGTACTAGCAGCATCAGTGGAATACCGATCTGCCCTTGGCTGAGGTAACGGGTGAAGTTGGATAGTTTAGTTCGCATCATGTCTCCGCTTAATGGCGCAGTTCTGGCGGGATGGTTAAATCAGGCAACGGTGGTGGCGGTGAGCCACGTCCGCGCCGGTACTCTTCCAGATGGAAGACATAGGTCAAAATATGGGCTACGGCGGTATACAGCCCGGCTGGGATCTCCTGCCACTCTTTGGTGGAGTAGTACACCGCTCGGGTCAGTGGTGGAACGTTGACTATCGGGCAGTTATGCTGTCGAGCCAATTGCTGCATTTGTAGTGCCATGGTATCAACCGCTTTGGCCAGTACAAACGGTGCTTCAGCTTTATTCTGGTCGTATTTCAGCGCTACCGCATAATGGGTTGGGTTGGTGATAATAACGTCTGCCTGTGGGATCACTTTGTGCATCCGACGCATTGCCATCTGGCGTTGTAGGTTGCGAATGCGTGATTTAATTTGTGGGTTTCCATCACTATTTTTGTGCTCTTCTTTGACTTCCTGTTTGCTCATTTTTAGTTTTTTGATGTATTGCCATTGGGTATAGGGCAAGTCAATCAGGGCGATAAACAGCAGTGCCAGCCCGTATAACAATACGGTTGACCAGATAAGATCGAGCGTCAGGCTAATGGCTGTACCGATATCACGGTGTTGCAGGCTCAGCAGCATCTGGATTTTTTCGCCAACAACACTCCACAGGGTTAGGGAGATGAGTGTTGTTTTCAGTACACTTTTTAGCAGTTCAGCGATTGATTGTGAGGAGAACATCCGCCCTATACCGCTGATGGGGTTGAGCTTGGAAAACTTGGGTTGCAGGGACTCTATGCTGATGTTCCAGCCACCACGTAGTAGGTTACTTACTAAAGCGATTAGCATTAGTAGACCCAGTGGTGCAAGCAGTGTCCAGCCCATAGCCGACAGGCTTTCACCCACGTGTTTGAATGCCAGTTGAGGATCAAATACCTCTTGCTTACTTAAGGTCAGGTTGTAGCGCATACTGCCTGTTAGTAGATCACCTAAGGTACGGCTAAATGCTGATAGCGTGATAGTGCCCCCCAGTACCAGAAGGGCGGTGACCAGTTCGCGAGATCGCGGCAGATTACCCTCTTTACGGGCTTTATCCAGCCTCTGGCCAGTGGGTTTTTCGCTCTTATCTCCACTCATTGTGTTCCGACCTGTGATGGGGTGTAGAGAGTGGCCAGTAGGTTCAATATTTCTCGGCTAAATAAGGTGAAGTTTTCTGGTACGCTCGAAAGGGTCAGGCCGACACTCAGTACGCCGCACATTAAGGTCATCGGAAAACCGAGTGAGTAGATGTTGAGTTGTGGTGCGGCACGGGTCATGATGCCGAAGGTTAGGTTAACCAGCAGCATGGCGGCGATAGCAGGCAGGGCCAGCAACAATGATGCTCCAATCATCCAGCCAAACATATGGATTATCTGCTGTAGAGCGGTATCTGAGAGCATGCTGCCAACGGGAATAGCGTGAAAGCTATGTACCAGAATATCCAGCACTACCAAATGGCCGTTTAAGGCTAAAAACAGCAATGAGACATACATCTGGTACATCACCCCCAGTATTGCTGAGCTGACACCGTTAACCGGATCGTTCATCACGGCCATGCCAAGCCCCATCTGCATAGAGACGAGTTGCCCCAAGGTGGTGAACACGGCAAACAAAATATCAATGACCAACCCGAGTAGAGCCCCGATTATCAGCTGTTGAAAGGCATAGAAAATCGCCAGCGGTGAGAATGGGTCAACTGATGGCATGGGTGGCATCAGGGGGGCGGCCACTACGCTGATCAATAAGGCAAACCCGATCCGGACCTGAGTAGGGATTTGTGGGTTGCCAAACAACGGCATCACCAAAAAAGCGGCGGTAAGGCGGAAAAATGGCCACCACAGTATGCCCATCCAGGCGGTAATATCGGCTGCGCTTAAGGTCAACATCAGGTCAACATCCAGTGAGGTTCATCAGCCGATTAGGGTCGGAATATCGTGGAAAATTTGGGTAAAAAGATTGTGCAGGGTACTTAGCATCCACGAACCGGAAAACCCGATCATTGCCAGCATCACTAAGAAGCGGGGCAAGAATGAGAGCGTCTGTTCGTTGATTTGGGTTGCCGCCTGAAAGATGCTGACCAGCAAACCGACCACCAGACTGGGTAGCACCAAGATGCATACCATAGTTGCGATTACGGTTAGGGCTTGGCCAAAAATAACGGAGATGGCGGTGGTATCCATAAATATCCTGTTCGATCAGCCGAAACTGGCACTGAGAGTGCCGACAGTCATCGCCCAGCCGTCGACCAGCACGAAAATCATGAGTTTGAAAGGCAGTGAGATAATCAGTGGTGACAGCATCATCATCCCCATCGCCATCAGTACGCTCGACACCACCATATCAATGATCATAAATGGGATGAAAATCATAAAACCAATTTGAAATGAGGTTTTCAACTCACTAAGCACAAAAGCAGGCATTAGGATCAGAAAATCGACTTTTTCCGGTGGTGTAGCTTGTGGCTCACCTGCAATGTCGAGCAATTGCTGGAGGTCACTTTCCCGAGTCTGTGCCAGCATAAATTTACGCAGCGGTTTTTCGGCTTGAGCAAATGCCTGCTTTAAGGTCAACGTATCGTTCTGATAGGGTTCGAAGGCGTGGGTATAAATATCATTGAACACTGGACGCATGATGAACAAGGTCAGGGTGAGGGCTATCCCGATCAAGATCCGATTGGGCGGGCTTTGTTGCAGGCCGAGTGCTTGGCGCAAGATAGCCAATACAATAATGATGCGGGTAAAGCTGGTGGTCATCAGTAGCATGGTTGGCAGGAACGACAATGCTGTCATCAGCAGCAAGATTTGCAGCTTGATGCTGTACTCTTGTGCGCCATCAGCCTGTGATGTGACCGTCAGTAGGCCAATATCACCATTTGCCGCCAACGCTGGATGTGCCAGCAGGCACAGCAGCACCAGTAACCCAAGCTTGCGCATTAGTGTGACAACCCTTTGAGCATGTCGTTACTGTCTACTACGTTAGTCAAGCGCAGACCATATTTGTTATTCACGATCACCACTTCGGCATGGCCAAGCAAAGTGCCATTGACTTTGACATCCATCGGTTCGCCGTTAAGCTTATCCAGCTCGATGACAGTACCTCGACCGATGCTCATCAGATCGCCAATCATCAGTTCAGTACTGCCTACTTCCAGTGTCAGCTTTACCGGGATGTTGCGGATAAATTTCATGTCCGCTGGGAAGCTGGCTTCCTCCGGTGCAGTAGCCGGTGTGTCTGTGGCCAAATCGCCCATATCAAGATCATTCAGATCCAGATTTAAATCATTTAGGGTTTCGGACATCGGGGATTCCTTGCGGTTACAAAAAACGAAACATCATCAATAATATTCCCAGCCTTAGCTGGGCAGTGAAATGGTTTAGGCCGGCGTGTCTAACACGTCATCAACTTGCAGTACCAAATTACCGTTACGCTCAGCAATGCGTGCTTTGTACAGCGGGCTATTGCCGGCTCGCACAGTGAGTTGGGATGGCATATCTACTGAGATCACATCACCGACCAGTAAATCCATCACCTGACCCAAGGTTAGCGATTTTTCACACAGCGTAGTTTGTAGGCGTAGTGGTACTTGTTGTAGCCGCTCCTCTACCTTAGCTTGTAAGGTTGGATCCAGCTCTACGTTAGCCTCTTCGGTTGCTGGAGTACGCAAAAACTCCAAACCGTTAAACGGCAGGGCTATCTCTAACCAGCCTTGATGTTCGCCAATTTGAATGGAGAAACGACAAATCTGAAAGAGTGGTTGATTGGCCAGACTGTTATTCAGATGTAATGATTGCTGCTGTGTCATTTGGCTACACCAACTGGTCTGGCTGCACCAACACTCATCAAACAGCTCCAATAACTGCCGGAAAATTCGCTCAACGAGGCGCTGCTCGGTATCACTCATTTCATTGCGTCGGCGAACGCTGGTACCTTTACCACCAAAAAACAGATCAGCCATGCAAAATAGCAGGTTACTGTCCATTGCAATCAGGCCGCACATATCGTGTGGCTCGACCAGAAACTCATGCTGGCTGTTGGGCTTCGGGATAGAAGCTAAGTATTCACTCAACTTCAAGGTGTCTTGCTGTTCGAAGTGAAAATTCACCGTTTTTCGCAGCAGACCGAAGAAAAATTGTTTAGCTGAGCGTTCAAAACGCTGGCAAATGGTATCGAGGGTCGCCTGTAGCGCACCAATCCGGTGTTCTGGGTTTGCCAGATCAAAGGGTTTGATATGCGTCTGTTCGCTGGGGGAGATAATTTTTCGTTTGGTTGTTTTCATTCCTGCTCACTCGGCAACATCTTACCGGGTCTTCTCGACCGCAAAACTCGGAGTTTGTAATCCGTAATGTCGACTTTAATGCAAATTCTCTGCCAGTTTTTGAGCAAGATGATGTGAACCTTGATGTGCATTGGACTGGACTTGTAGTGGTGAATGTCTGTAATAGGCGTGTCATATTTTTGACTAAACTCACAAATGTGACAAGTCTTTATATCTTGTAATGAGTATTGATTGACAAGCGCCAAATATCGGTCGGGGCAACTACGCTGGGTTGATTGAATTGATGGCACGTTACTTGCTTTTTCAACAGCACGTAAAACTGTCGGAGAGTCAGCGTCATGTATCACACAGCCCCAGGAATACAGAACACCTTGGCCCAGATGGAGGCGGTAAAATCACAAATCGGCGTTGGCAGCAGTACTGAAATAGTTGCAGCCAACCCGTTGACCACCTCTGGTGCTCAGGTGCCGAGCTTCCAGGCGGCGATGACCCAAGCGGTAAACCGAGTGGATAATTTAGGCAATACAGCCAAAGACATGGTGACCGCAGTCGATACCGGTGTTAGCCAAGATCTGGTGGGTGCAATGATCGCTAGCCAGAAAGCCAGTTTGTCGTTTACTGCTTTGGTGCAGGTACGACAGAAACTAATGACTGCCTATGACGATGTCATGAAAATGCCGGTATAAGTGAGATCCTGACGTGACCGAATTATTACAGAAAAAATGGGCTCAACTGCCTGCATCGTCAGTGATGCTGTCTAAGGTAAAAGGCCGTCGTCTGAGTGCTTTGCTCGGGGTTATCGCGCTGATAGTGACCGGCATTGTCGTGCTGGCTCTGTGGCTGGGTAACAGCGAATATCGCCCGTTGTATGGCCGTAATGAAACCTTTGATCAAAGCCAGGTCATGTCAGTACTGGACAAGCAGGGGTTTAGTTTTTATGTCGATGGTAATAATGGCCAGTTAATGGTGGTGCGTGATCAGCTGGGTAAGGCGCGTATGGCGCTGGCTGCTGCGGGTGTGAAAGTGCAGCTACCAACCGGTTTGGAGATCCTCGAAAAAGACAATAGCTTGGGTACTAGCCAGTTTATCGAAGATGCGCGTTATCGGCATGGTTTAGAGGGCGAGTTAGCCCGCACTATTATGTCGTTGGATAGTATTACCAATGCACGAGTGCACTTGGCTATTCCTAAACGTACTTTGTTTATTCGGGGTAATCCGGAGTTGCCTTCGGCCTCGATTGCGGTGTCTTTGCAACCGGGTACGACCCTGAATCCAGGACAGGTGCGGGCGATAGTTAACTTAGTGTCCGGTAGCGTGACAGATTTGAAGCCGGAAAATATCACTGTAGTTGATCAGGCTGGTCATTTACTGAGTGTTAATGATGCCGATGCGCAGGCCGGTGAAACCAATACTCAATATCTGGAGTATGTAAACCGCTTGGAGCGCAGCTACATTGACCGTGCTACCCGTATGCTCGATCCTATGTTAGGAATGGGAAACTTTGAGGTACAGGTTGCGGCCAAGGTAAACTTTGATCGTAAAGAGGCTACCGAAGAGGTCTATAACCCGCAAGGGGTGCTGACCCGTGAGTTCAGCCGTGAAGATAGCAGTAATAAAGAGCAAAGCGCAGGTGTACCAGGTGCACTGAGTAACCAACCCGCTGATAAACAAGCAGATAAACCAGCAAACAATAACAATAAAACCAAAAACACTGCGACCACCCCAGAGAGAAACTCATCGAGCAGCAATGATTTTGTTAACCACACGACTGAGTTAAATCGGGATTTTCAGCTGGATAAAACCCAGCGCCATATTCGTTATCAGCAGGGTGAGTTACAGCATTTGAGTGTGTCGGTACTGATCAATGGCAAGCCGGATCGGTATTCCAAGACTGAGCTGGAGCAGATGACGACCATGCTGCAAGATGCTTTGGGTCTGCGCGATGCTGATGGTGATCAAATCAGCTTACACGTAGTCCCGTTTGTGGCCAGTGCTAATCCGCTGAGTGATGATGTTGCACCGTGGTGGAAAGATCCGTTCTGGATAGATGTGTTGCGCTATGTTCTGGCTGCTGTGGTGATATTGGCTGTGCTGTTTGGGGTGGTTCGCCCGATACTGCGTCAACTGGCCAAACCGTTGCCAATTAGTGATTCGGCGCTACCAACTCGGTTGGATGATGAGAATATCACCGACGGTGAGCTACAGTCGGAAGATGATAAACAGAATACCGACGGTAGCACAGCATTAGTGCCACGTCCGAGTCTAACATTGAACGAAAGTCTGTTGGAGCTGCCATCACCGGAAACCGGTCTGGAAGTACAGCTAGAACGTATTCAGCTCTTGGTTAATCAAGAGCCAGAGCGGGTCGCGCAGGTGGTTAAACAGTGGATAAAGGTTGAGCAACATGACGGAAACTGAGGGAATGCAGCCGCAAGACGGATTGCAACAGGCGGCAATTTTGCTGCTGAGCATGGGAGAAGAGCCCGCAGCTAACATCCTAAAACAGCTCAGTCGTGAGGAAGTCAGCCGTCTGACCGTTGCTATGGCCAGTTTGCCTGGCGTGAAAAAAGATCAAGCACAGTCCGTATTTTTGCGTTTTTTCACCGATTTTCGCGCTGAATCTGGGATCACCGGCGCTTCGCGCGGTTATCTGGAACGCACTTTGGATAAGGCGCTCGGTCGCTCTCTGGCGCGTCCGCTGATTAACAGTATTTATGGTGATACCCTGCGCAGCAGTTTGCAGCGGCTTCAGTGGTTGGAGCCTTCCAAGTTGGTGGAGCTGATTGTCGGTGAGCATCCACAGTTGCAGGCCGTATTTTTGGCTTACCTAGAGCCAGATATGGCGAGTCAATTACTCAGCCGTTTACCGCCAGAAACTCATGATGATCTCCTGTACCGTCTAGCCAATCTGGATGAGATCCATCCCGATATGATTGATGAAGTGCATGCCCTGTTGGAGAAATTCCTGCAACAAGTGGGACACCGAACCAGTTCACAGGTCGATGGTACTAAAAAGGCGGTGGATATTCTCAACCGTATGGGGAATCGGACACCTGAGATCATGCTGTCGCTGCGTGACATGGATCCAAGCTTGATGGTGAAACTGGAAGAGAGTATGTACCAGTTCGACATTTTGGATCGTCAAAGCGAGGCAACCTTGAGCCGGATGATCGAAGAAGTGCCACAAGAGCGCTTGGCTCTGGCGATGAAAGGTGCATCGGATACCTTACAGAATAAGGTGTTTGCGTGTCTGCCGAAGCGTGCGGCCCAGTACTTGCGTGAAGATATGGAAACCAAGGGAGCGGTACGCATGAGTGCAGTAGAAGAAGCCCGTACAGAGATCATGCAGACCTTGCGTCAACTGGCCAACGACGGCGAAGTTGAGTTGTCGCTGTTTGCGGAAAATGTGGTCGAGTAAGTGGAGTACAGCCATGTGTGATAAACCCGGATCCATTTTTCGTCCGCAACCCGGTCAGCTTCGACCATACCGTTTTCCGCCGTTGGTGGAAGAACGGTCACGTGGTGATGAGTTTGATTTTGATGATTTTTCTGATGATAGCCATGGCCGCTATGACACTGGCGCAGCCCAGTATCAGGAAGAGTTTAATAATGGCTTTCAAGATGGCATGCAAAAAGGCTATGACGAAGGCCTTCTCCAAGGTCAGCAAGAAGGGCTAGAGGGTGGTCGTCAGCAAGGCTATCAGGCCGGTTACCAAGATGGTCAACAGCAAGGGTTGCAAGAGGGTCGTCAGCAATTAACTAATTCGGTTATGGCGACGGACGCTTTGCTGCAACAGATTCAGCAGGTATTCCATCAGCAAGTGCGTGAGCAAAATGAGATGATCTGCGATCTGGTACAAAAAGTGGCCCGGCAGGTGATCCGCTGTGAGCTAACCCTGCACCCGCAACAACTGGTCGCATTGATTGAAGAGACGTTGACTCAGGTACCGGAACAAGAGAGCCAAATTACCGTTTACCTCAACCCGCAAGACTGTGATCGTCTACAACAGTTGTTGCCAGATGTGGTCAATAAGTGGCAGCTAGAGCCAGATAGCGCGCTGGAAAGTGGCAGTTGCCGAGTGGTAACTCGCGATTCAGAAGCGGTTGTCGACAGCGAAGAGCGCCTACAAGCTTGTATGGATGCGGTACACGATACCCTGCTGGCTGATTCGACAGTCGAACACGCCGGATGAGTAACTGGCAGCAAACTTTAGCCAGCCGTTTGGCGCAGGCGGGTCGTCAACTGCCTGAACTGCCGGTGGCGCGTACTTACGGGCGGCTGATTCGTATGACCGGCTTGACACTTGAGGCGGTCGGTTGTCGTTTGAGTAGCGGTCAGTGTTGCATGATTGAAACTGACAGCGGTGCATTGGTAGAAGCCGAAGTGGTTGGATTTGACCGTGAGTCTTCTTTTCTGATGCCAATTCGCCATACGTCGGGCTTACGTCCTGGTTGCCGGGTGCTTCCGCTGCAAGGTGACAGTAAGATTGCGGTTGGCTATGGTTTGTTGGGGCGAATTTTAAATGGAGTTGGTGAGCCACTCGATACTCTCGGCCCGCTACAGACCGATCAGCGAATTTATTTGCAGGGCGAAAGTATCAATCCGTTAGTCCGTCAGCCAATCAGCGAGCAGTTGGATGTCGGTGTGAGAGCAATCAACGGCATGCTGAGTGTCGGCAAGGGGCAGCGCCTCGGATTGTTCGCTGGTAGTGGGGTGGGGAAAAGTGTGCTGCTAGGCATGATGACCCGTAATACCACTGCCGAAATTACAGTCGTCGGGTTGATCGGTGAACGAGGCCGTGAGGTACGCGAATTTATCGAACACTCTTTAGGCAGTGAAGGGTTAAAAAATGCTGTTGTGATCGCCTCACCGGCTGATGACCCACCACTGCTGCGTCTGCGTGCCTCGGTATTATGTCATCGGATTGCTGAGTTTTTCCGTGATCGTGGCCATGATGTGTTGCTGCTGATGGATTCCTTGACCCGTTATGCTCAGGCACAGCGTGAAATTGCGTTAGCCGTCGGTGAACCGCCAGCCACTAAAGGCTATCCCCCATCGGTGTTCAGTTTGTTGCCACAATTGGTAGAGCGTGCCGGTAATGGCGCACACGGTAAGGGCTCAATTACTGCTTTTTACACGGTACTGTCTGAGGGGGATGACCAGCAAGATCCCATTGCTGATGCTGCCCGCGCTATTTTGGATGGTCACATCGTACTCAATCGGACATTAGCTGAAAGTGGTCATTATCCCGCCATCGATATTGAGCAGTCGATCAGTCGGGCTATGCCACAAATCGTGTCTGCCGAGCATTTGCGCCAAGCGCAGATGGTCAAACAGCGTTATTCCCGCTACCGACAGGTACAAGATCTGCTGGCGCTTGGTGGTTACCAGCCGGGGAAAGACCCACAGTTGGATACGGCAATTGCTAGCTATCCGGCAATCTGTGCTTATTTGCAACAAGGCATGCAGGAAAAAGTCACCCTTAGCGATAGTACGGAACAATTATTGCAACTGCGCTAACCGATAGTTAGCCGATCCGTGAGCATCAGTCAGCCGTTAATGGCTAATATGGATGACTACGGCACGGGAATACCGCCAGCGTATGGTAGGCCAATCGGTCTTGGGTTGGGTTTTTCAGGAGTGGTCTTGCGTTATGTCTCATCAGCACGGCGTGTTACACGCTTGGTATCAGCAACAGCAGCAGCAGTTTGAACAGTTGCAGTCTGAGCAAGGTCATTGGCAGCGTCAGCAGCAGGCACATGCTGAGCGTTTGGTGTTGTTGCAGCAGGTTTCGACCCAATATGCTCTCAGTCATGGCAATGACTCCAGTGCGCTGTTAGTCAAAGGCATTGGCCGTTTTCGTAATCAGCTCTCTTTGATCACCCAATTACAACAGCAGGAGTTGGCGCTGGCCGAAGCAGAGCTGCGTACTGCTCATGAGCGGGTGTTGCATCAGCATCTGAATCTAAAAAAAGGCGATACTCTGCTACAAAAACTGCAACAACAGCAACAACAGCGCGAAGCTAAACATGAACAGCGGGTCTTGGATGAGTTGTCTGGCCAGCGTTTCTTACGCCGTCAGCAGGGCTGTCGGTAACCGTGTATTAAAACAACATCAGGCTGATTCAGCGTGGGGCGTAAGTCAGCCCAGCACTTGGTTGCAGCAACTGGGTCACCAGCTGTTTTTGCTGAGCCAGCAGTTTACCGTTGTCGCTATTTTGCTGCTGACAGTGACAGATCAATTGGTGCAATTGTTGCCATTGTTGCTGGGCAGAAGCGCTTAGCGTTTCTGGTAGCGCTCGAAACAGTGCTTGCATTCCCTGATCATCGGCGGGAAGACCAATAGCCTGTAAATGTTGGCAACGCTCGGTAGCACGCTGTTGTAGGGTGTGCAGTAGCGGTTGCAATTGATGGTTGCTGTCACTTAAGCCACGGCTGTCTCGCTGTTGCATTAGCATATGCTGTTTTTGCAACAACGGCAGTATATGCTGGTAATCACGCACATCTTGTACCAATGTTTGCAGTAAGATTTTGACCCGTGACTTATGATCCATAATGTCGTTTAGCCTTTGTAGTGCTGATAGAGGCTGTCGGCCAGATGATCGGTGTTAATACTCAGCCCACCGTTGGTCAGCAAGGCACGCATTTTAGCGACTTTATCCAGATCTACTTCGGCTGTGCGCGGTGTTTGCTGAGCCTGATCAAGCATTTTCAGATCACGGCTCAATGCCACTGACTCGACCGGTTTACTGCGGGTGGCCAAGTTTTTTTGGGCAGCGCTGCTGGCCGGTGTCAGTACGGTGCTGACAGCTACGTCACGCTGTACTTTACCAATCATGGTTGCTCCTTTTACATTAGGCTGTATAGGCATTGTGGTGCTATGTATACCTTTTCATCGTCAGTACAGTCAGTGTAGGCCGATAGTACCGTTAGAGTCTTACGGTTGTGCCACATTCTGACTTCCTAATTATATACGGCGACCACTAGGCTGCCTAACTTAAATCCGACAATACCTTTTCTCGTCAGTTTTTTAGCTGTGACCCATTTTAGCGTTTGGTTGTGGCGAAAAACAATTTTAGTGGTTAAAAATCAGTCATCACTTGCCCTGTAGCACTGACTCTGGCGCGGATCTCTTTACCACTGAGAGTATTTTGAACACGAATTTTTTTGCCCTTACTGCCACCTTCTAATGCAACGCCTTTCATTGAGGCTCTCACCCCGTCTTTGTTTGCCAGAATCACGACCTCATCACCACGTTTAATCAGCTCAGGTTCAGCCAGCATATTGTGGTTAATTAGACGACCAGCCGGTAGGTTGCGGCGCAGCGTCTGGCCAATTAATGCTTTTCGATGGGTGAAATAAGCCTGACGCAAGAAGGCGATATTGGTGGCTTTGACACTCAGATCGTCAATATTCAGCACGTGCCCTCTTTCCAAATTGCGGCTGGCAAAAATCAGCGGCAAGAAGATAGAAACATCGGCTTTCACATTCAAATGCCAGGTTTTTGGAATTGTGCAGCGTACCTCGTAACTGACCCGTCCGGCCGGCGGAGATTCGGTTAGACGCTTGATTTGCAGCGGAGTGGCACAAACTGGGAAATCCGGCAGGTTGTGCAGCTTAACGTCAAACTGCTGACTCTTTTGTGCTTTTGCGAAAGAACTCACGTCTTGCTTGATAAATTGCGTCACTTGTTCGACAGGCGTCACAGCGACTGCCCACAACGGCGTACTGATAAGCAGAAGGATAGGCAAAAGAGCGTGGTATCGGGTGAGAACGGGCATGGTACCTCCTTTGGTGCACCGTTTCCGGTGTGTTTCTGGAACATTGACGGTACGTGTTCTGTGCACAGCAACGAGGGAACGGCTCTTAGTTTTGCGCATTGTAATCCAGATGGTTAAAAAATTGGCGTGTTAATTGCTAAGTGACAGAGCTTATTCACGTTGTTGCATGGAATAAAAAAATGTCACTGAGTTTTGATAAGGCGCTGGGGGTGTTCCCGCATACGCTCGATTTTCGTACTGAGCGGGCCAAGGTACTGGCTGGCAACCTCGCCAACGTCGATACCCCAAATTATAAGGCGCGTGATCTCAGCTTTAACGATGTGATGCGCCAGATTAAACATTCCACCACTGCGGGGCCGCAGACGAATTTGATGTCCTCTGATCCGAATTATGTGGCCATGTACCGCAACCCGTATCAGCCGTCCAAAGACGGTAACACGGTCGATCAAGGTGTTGAACAAGCCCAGTTTGCGCGTAACGCAATGGATTTTCAGACCAGCCTGACTTTTATGAACATGACCTTTAGCGGCTTAAAACAAGCAATTACCGGACAGTAATGAGGTGACCGATGTCATTCGGAGATATTTATGACATTGCCGGGTCGGCGATGACTGCGCAAACCGTAAGACTCAACACCGTCGCCAGTAACATGGCGAACGTAGATGTAACCGCCGGTAATGCGGCAGATGGTTACCGTGCTCGGCGGCCAGTATTTTCTACCGTTATGGGGAATACCTCCCACGGCGGTTTAGCAACAGCCAAGGTGAATATCCGTGGTATCGAAGAGAGCCAGGCCCCGTTGACCCGTCGCTATGAACCGAAAAATCCACAAGCGGATAAAGAGGGCTATGTGTTCGTCTCTAACGTCAACATCGTCGAAGAGATGGCGGACATGATGGCGGCATCGCGCAGCTTTGAAACCAATGTGGATGTGTTGTCTCGCGTGCGTAGCATGCAGCAAGGGATCTTGCGCTTGGGTAACCCTGCGTAACTTTTCGGATTATCTGATTTAAGGAATCACCATGAGCCTTGCCCGAGTGCAGTCGGCGAACCAGCCATCGGCCGATGATGCTTTGCCATCCGGTGCCGTGAGTAAAAACGGCGTTAATCCTACCAAGAATGACTTCATGACCATGATGGTGGCCCAGATCCGCAACCAGAACCCGCTTAACCCAATGGACGGTACTCAGTACTTGACCCAACTCGGGATGATGTCGGCGGTCGAGAGTCTGGAAGGCGTGAAGATGGGCATGATGAATCTCAACATTGGCATGAGCAATGTTGAGATGCTGCAGAGCACCAACCTGATTGGTAAGAGTGTGTTGATGGAAGTCAACAATGCACTGGAAGTTAAAGAAGGCCAAAAACTCGACGGTCGGGTTCGTCTGGATAAAGCGGCGGATAATGTCAAGGTGGCGGTGTACGACGAAGAGGGCAAGCTGGTCGACACGCTGAAATTAGGGCCACAGCCGGCTGGTCTGGTGAAGTTCGATATCGATGGTGACAAGCTAGGTGCCGGTAAATACAAATTCGAAGTCTTGGCTGAAAGTGGCAGTGATGCTTGGAGCCAAAACATGTTACTCGCAGCCAAAGTACAGGCTGTGCACATCAGTACTGATGGCATGACTCCGAACCAACTCGAACTGGCAGGTCTTGGCAAGATGTCTATCTATGACATGCGTGAGATTGCCGAATCAGATTCTGCGCCGGTGATGGCTAAGTCATCACGGATGCCATTCCCCTTGTCTCTCATTTGATCACCTAAGATTATTCAGGAATTTGTATGTCTTTTAATATCGGCCTGAGCGGCTTGAAATCGACCAGTGCGCAGATGGATACCATCAGCCATAACATTGCCAACGGCTCGACTGCCGGTTTTAAATCATCCCGCACTGAGTTTCAGGATGTGTATTCTGCCACTTTCGGCGGCGGTCAAGCTAACGGGGTGGCTGTATCTGGCGTTCGCCAGAGTTTTGCCACTGGCAGCATGACCACCACTGGCCGTAATGCTGATCTGGCGATCAATGGCGACGGTTTTTTTATGGTAGAGAATAACGGCCAGAAGTTTTATACCCGTGCCGGCATCTTTGATACCACTCAGGACAAAAACAACCCGAGCCTGCTGAACCTGGTAAGTAAAGGTGATGGCTCGTTGCTGTTGGGCAAAGGGGGTAAGCCGATTACGATTGACCAAGCCGATCAAGCGCCCAAAGCAACTACCAAAGGCTCTCTGGGATTGAATTTGGATGCGGGTGCGCCAGTGATTGATGCTACCAAGCCATTTGATATCGATGATCCGACAACCTACAACTCAACCAGTAATGTGAAGGCGTATGACTCTCTGGGCAATGAGCATCAGGTAACGCAGTACTACCGCAAAACCGGTGACGGTCAATGGGAAATGCACGTGGCGATGGATAATAAGCTGTTGCCAGGCGGCCCGACCCCAGTGGAATTTGATGACAGCGGTAAGCTGACTAAGACTAGCCCATCGAACTTGTCATTGACTTTACCTAACGGCCAGCCATTGGCATTAGATATGAGTGCAATGACCCAATACGGCGGTGGTTTTAGTCTT
>NZ_JBOFRH010000039.1:0-1425 GCF_051650925.1 Plesiomonas sp. | reverse complement strand
AAACAACGCAAGACATCACAGTAAGAGACACGGTGATAAATATCGCCCTATAAACAAGAGTAATCGCATAATCCGTGTCTGCTCGATGTGGCGTACTATATCCCCGTAAGAAATGAGACTGAAATGGGAAAAATCACTGGCAAGCATAACTAAAACCTATGACAACGCTCCCACCAGACTCTCTATGAACGACTAAAGAAGCTGTCAACAACCACAATATTGGCCTGTTTGATTACCATGCGAACAGAATTTAGCCACACTTCAACGATATAGCGAAAACAGACTGCACAAGATTTATAGCAACGAATTTCTCGCCCCATAAATGACGTATTTTTCACCAAAAAAGAGCAAATAACGCATACAGTGATAAGCAATACCGATAGCAAAATAAGGTAAATGACATTTATCCGGTATATCGCCCCGAGAAATTTGATACAATCTGGCGATACAAGCCGATTAGAAATAAAAAACAGTTATCACTATGGATTACCGTCTGTTGCGTGCGTTTACCGCCGTGTTTGAAGAAAAAAATATGACTGCCGCCGCGCAGCGTTGCCACGTGTCGCAACCGGCTTTATCAGCCAGCATTCGCCAGTTGGAAGAGCAGCTCAATGTCACCCTGTTCATTCGGCAACCCAAAGGCGTAGCACTGACAGATGAAGCTCGCCGACTGTATCCGAGCGCCCGCCGCTTGGTGAATGAATTGCAAAACCTACCCACGCTGTTTGCACAGCAAGGTGGCGCGGTGAGTTTGTCGGTAGGATTGATGGCCGATCTGGGGCAATACTGGCAAAGCCAATTGATAGCTGAGTGCTATGCCGCCCTTCCCGGATTGCAACTGACATTGCTACAAGGCTGCGCTGGCGATATGCGCATTGATCGCGATGACGCCCTATGTGACGATGACCTGTTCTTCCCTCTGCTGGATGATGCCTACCATCTGGCCGTTGCAGCACGACACCCCTTTGCGCAGCAAGTGCGGGAAGCAATAAGTTCGGAGCAATCGCTGACGCTGGCCGACGTTCCCGCACAGGAATGGTTGGCCTGCCACGCCAGTGCCAGTTATCAGCGCATTATGGGCGTGTTGTCGCAGCACTCACTGGTGTTAACCCCCAAAGGTACCACCGACAACCACCAGCAATTGGCCGCTATGCTTAATGCGGGTTTAGGTATTGGGCTGCTGCCACAAAGCTTGTTAGCGGATTGGCCGACCTTGCTGCATTGTCCGGTGCCAGAGCTGGCCCTATCGCGTCGCATCGGCTGGTGTTATAGCGTGGAAGCCGCGCGCAATCCGGCCGTGCAGCAAATCATCCAGCATTTTACGCACGGTACGGCAACCGACGCCGAGCCAAGCGAGCCAGAATCGCTGCTGCGCTGTTAATCTGCGCACGTATTCACTCACTGCCGGTACCCATATATGGCCGG
>NZ_JBOFRH010000038.1:0-12500 GCF_051650925.1 Plesiomonas sp. | reverse complement strand
AGCAGCCCCATGTGCATATCAATGCCCCAGCGGGTTAATTTGGCGGCTAACGGGTACTGCTCAAAACGCACCACATCGGTCACCGCCAGCGTGACAGGATTCACCGCAACAGCATCCACCTGCGTCGGCCAATGGCGGTCTATTTCAACCACACTCCATGCCTGATCAGCCTTCGCCGGCTGCTTGATTTCAACTTTAGCGGCATCAATACCGGCCTGACGTGCCACAGCTAACACCGTATCGTACAGCGTGGCATTCTGTGGTGTGGGAACTTCAATGTGATCGTCCGGATCGGCAGCATGATCATGATGACCAGCATGCGGATCTGGCGCTTGATCTAAGGCGCTGACTGGGGCCAGTGAGGTGGAAAGAGCGGGCGTAGTCCAGCCAAACTGCTGACGCAAAACACCGATGTTATCGCCCGCCCAGCGTGACCAAGTCAGACCCGTTGCCGAGAAAAACAGCAAGCCCAGTAACAAAAATAGCCCCAGCCTCTGATGTAACGTGCGCAGACCCCGCTTTTTTGGTGCAGCCGACACTGTTGATGTCACTGGCGGCAGTGTTGTTGCTGCTAATGTTGCTGTCGGCTCAACAGAGGTCACGGCACTCGTCACCCGATGATTGGGTTTACGCTGACGGTATGCCCACAACAGCAGCCCACCTAACGCCGCTACCCACAGCCAAGAAGCGGCCAGCTCACTGTAGTATCGACCCATATCTCCCAGTTGCAAATTAACATGCAACTGATCAATCCACGTACGCAGCGGCAATACTCCACTGGTACCGTAAGCCACCAGCGCGCCGTGAGTTTTCGCCGTGACCGGATCAACAAACACCGCCAAACGCTCAGACGGATTTAACCCATCGACATTAAACAGCACCCGCGTGTTGTCTCCCTCCGCAGGTGAAGGACGCACGGCAGACAACGTAGCCTCTGCAGGCGCTACTTTTTTTGCCGCCTCAACTTGCTGTCGCAACGGCAGCGTTTGCCCCTGACTGCTGTTATACAAAAAGTCAGCATACAGACGTGACTCAATTTGCGGGGTAAGGGCATATAAGATCCCGCTGAGGGCGGCAACCAGCATAAAAGGGCCAACAAATATGCCGACATAGAAATGTAAACGCATTAACAGGGGAACAAACCAACTGCGCGTAGTGGTGGGTTGCCGGCGGCGATCAGTTGTGGCTAAAGCAGAAGAACGTTCAGACATTGCAGTGCTAATCCAAGTGAATGTAGAAATTCACCTGAATGTATATCATGGTTTAAAAATCAACAATCCGCTCAAATAAGAAGCAAATAAGCCTCTTTTTTCACGATAATTTCTCTTTTTTTATCCCAGTAAAATTATTTTAGACAAAGTAATCTATTTCACGGTGTGCTTGTAGTCAGCACATTTGTGCGAACTAAAAAAAACAGAGAAAAAAGAGAAAACAGACAAGCCTGTAACCGCGGCCTGTCTGTTACTTAACTTAACGCTGCTGAAGCAGGAACTTCACCAAACCATCATATTGCTGGGTAAAGTCAGCCGTGTCTTTGGCTTCAATTCCACCCATATTAATCTGGTACTTACCGTTAATGATCACAGCCGGTACACCACGAATCTCATAGGTTTGCGCGGCCTGCTCTTGTTTAGCAACCAGCGAGTTGACCATAAAACTGTTCAACGCAGCATCATATTCAGTGCCATTCACACCAATGCTTTCAAATGCAGCACGAATATCCTGAGCACTTTTAATGCTTTGCGTTTTCTGAATGCCTTCAAACAGCACCGGCTGCACTTTCGCCTCAACACCCATCACCATTGCCACAGCCCAAGCACGGGTCAGATCTTTACCCAGCGGGCCAAGGAAATTCACGTGATACTGTAAAAACTCACCGCCTTCCGGTACAGCTTTTTTGATCTGTGCTGGAAGATGGTACGAAAACTCAAAGTCATAGCAATGCGGGCAATAAAACGAGAAAAACTCCAGCGCTTGCGGTGCGGCAGTGGCCGGTTTATCAAAGGTGGTGTACTGCTTGCCATCCGTAAACGTGGTTGCAGTTGCGGCAAAAAGAGGCGTGCTTAGCAGCAGACCTATCAGCAATGTCCCTATTTTTTTCATGTGTAACCTCGATGTCATTATTTTCAAATAATAGTTTTTAAATCGTATCGGCGGCTACTTTAAGGCAAGGGTGACTGATCCAGCAATAGCGCGAATGATAAAGTTTTGTAAAGACGGGGTAACATGAAACAGCCAAAACCTCTGCGCAAAATTGCGTAACCTGTTCCAGATTAAAAAAAATAGTGGGGGGATAGAAGCCAACGAACGGAAAACTGTTTGCAATCAGCAGTGAGCCAACTGCAAACAGTCAATCGGGCCGATTTGAGTAAAATTCACCCCAATCAGACCCGTAACTCAAAAATTATTTTTGGGTCAGCAAAAATTTCACAATTTCACCAAATTGCTTAGTGAAATCTTCATTACTTTTCGCATCAATTCCGCGCGCTTCGACACGGAATTTGCCATTTATGTAGAAAGCCGGCACGCCTTCAACCTGAAAATCTTGTGCCGCTTTACTTTGCTGTGCCACAAATGAGCTGACCATAAAGCTGTTCAGTGCAGCATCATACTCCTCACCGTTCACGCCAATTTTCTCAAACGCTGCGCGAATATCGGCCGGTGTTTTAATGCTACGTGATTTTTGAATCCCTTCAAACAGGACCGGTGCAACCTTCTCTTCCACACCCAATACGTTAGCAACGGCCCATGCACGGCTCAAATCTTTTGCCAATGGCCCCATAAAATCGACATGGTACTGTTTGAAACTGCCACCACTTGGCACTTCACTGCGCACGGTTTGCGGAATGTGATAGGTGCTTTCAAAAGCAAAACAGGCCGGACAGTAAAATGAGAAGAACTCCACTGCTTCCGGTTGTACAGAGGCCGGACGGTCAAGCGCGGTATACTCTTTTCCCTCTTTAAACTGCGCCGCAGAGACATTTGCAGCCAGCACCAGCGAGGCCAACGTAAGCCAAATTTTTTTC
This sequence comes from Plesiomonas sp., assembly GCF_051650925.1. Classification (NCBI taxonomy): domain Bacteria; kingdom Pseudomonadati; phylum Pseudomonadota; class Gammaproteobacteria; order Enterobacterales; family Enterobacteriaceae; genus Plesiomonas; species Plesiomonas sp. Next base: position 9,474 of record NZ_JBOFRH010000038.1, on the reverse strand, counting down.
ATGCAGAATAATCCTTTTAATTCTCAAGGTGACAATAAGTTATTTTTATCAGCATTATAGGGATAACCCGTACCCCACTGCTACTCTCAATACATTGGCATTAATTGCAGTGGCGGCTCACGCAGTGCAGCAATTTGCTCTTTACAGGCCAATATTTGCTGCTCCCAGTAGCGCGGTTCGGCAAACCACGGAAAACTGCGCGGAAACGCAGGGTCTTCCCAGCGGCGTGCCAGCCATGCCATATAATGCACCATCCTCAGACCACGTAATGGTTCGATCAGTTGCACTTCACGGGCAGTAAAATCACTAAATTCGCTGTAACTTTCAATCAGCAGATCTAACTGCATCAACCGCTCATTACGATCACCATTGAGCAGCATCCATAAATCCTGCATCGCAGGGCCGTTACGGGCATCATCTAAATCGACAAACAGTGGGCCATCGCGCCATAAAATATTACCCGGATGGCAATCACCGTGCAGACGTAGCGGCTGCCAATCGGCATACCAGCGCTGCTCTATCTCGCTGATCAGCAAGTTGAGATCGGAGAAAAATACGTTGCGCAGACCATCGGGAATAAACCCTGACTGCTGCAAAAAATCACGCGGCTGATACAGATACTCATCCAGCCCCATAGTCGGGCGCTCGGCAAAACGCTGTTTGCGCCCTTGCTGGTGCAAACGCCCCATAAAGCGCCCCACCCACTCAAGCTGTTCGAGGTTATCGACTTCGTACTGACGCCCGCCGACACTCGGGAAGACCGCAAACAGAAAATCCTGATACCGATGCAGTGTCTGACCGTTTAGCGCCAGCGCCGCCACTACCGGAATTTCGGCATCGGCCAGCTCTTGGGCAAACTGGTGCTCTTCGAGGATCTGCCCCTCACTCCAGCGCCCTGGACGGTAAAACTTCACCACATAGCGGCGGCGATCTTCATCCAAAAATTGATATACCCGATTTTCATAGCTATTGAGAGCCAGCAGACCGGAGTCTACCCGCAAACCTACCGCTTCAAGGGCATCCATGATGAGATCGGGCGAGAGAGTCTGAAAAGCAAAAGCACTACCGGAGTGGCTGGTCATAATGATCGGCTCTGATGAGGATTCATTAATGCAGCATAGCAGAGTCGGGCGTGACAAAAAACGCCGCACCGAGTAACCACCCAGTACGGCGCTGATTTCCAACCTGTTTTCAGCGAGCATTAACGCTCGGTAAAGAAGCGGCTTTCGGCGCGAGCCTCAATATCGTCAGCGTCATCAGCAAGACTGACGGTAAATGTAATATCAGTGACCGCTTTACTCAGGCTCTCAGGGGCTATCGCCACACTGACCGGCTGGGTATAAATCTCCCCCGCTGCAACCTCAATGGTATTCGGACCATACCACTGTATACCGGCCGGCAAACCCATCACATTTAAGCGATACTGCGCGCTCTGCTGGGTTTTATTCTGCACTTTGAGAATAAAGGTATTCTCTACATCACCGTCATTATTGATGCGATAGAGCTGATTGCGATCACGCAGCACATCAAGATTCACACTGCTTAAACTCAGCAAATTCACAGTGAACAACCCCACCATAACCAGCAACACTAAGCCATAACCGAGTAATTTTGGCCGTAATACACGTGATGTAGGGCGTATCTGCTGCTGATTACCCGCCGACTTTTCGGCCAGCTTATGCTCAGTGGTATAGCTGATTAAACCGGCGGCATAGCCCATTTTTTGCATGGTATCGTCACAGGCATCCACGCAAGCACCACAGTTAATACACTCATATTGCAGCCCATGGCGAATATCAATACCGGTCGGGCACACCTGCACGCAGAGCGCACAATCAATACAATCACCCAACCCCAGCGTTTTCGGATCTGCTTTGCGGCTACGTGGCCCACGTGTTTCACCGCGGGCGGCATCGTAACCCACAATATAGGTATCACGATCAAACATCGCCGACTGAAAACGGGCATACGGGCAGATATGGGTACACATAATCGCCCGCATCCAACCTGCATTGCCATAGGTGCAGAGCATAAAAAACAGCACCCAAAACACTACCCAACCACTGCTTGCCCCGCTAAAAAACTCACGAAATAGTTGCTGTGCAGGAACAAAATAGCTGACAAACGCCAGCGCAGTGAGCAATGAAAACCCCAGCCAGCACAGGTGTTTGGCCGTTTTCCTTAGCAGTTTATCGCGATCCCATCCCCGTTGATCCAGTTTACGCCGCTGATTGGCGCTGCCTTCAAAACGTTCCTCAAACCAGATAAAAATAAAGGTCCAGACCGTCTGCGGGCAGAGAAAACCACACCACACCCGCCCCAAAAACGTAGTGATAAAAAACAGCGCAAATGCCGCAATAATCAGCAGCCACGCCAATAAGGTTAAATCTTGCGGGAATAAACTGGTCGCAAAAAAAGTAAATCGCTGCTGGCTCAGATCAAACAGTACCGCCTGCTGCCCGTGAAAACGCAGCCACGGTAGACCAAAAAACAGCAGCATCAGTAACCAGCCCATATTGCGGCGCAAGCGCTGATACACGCCATGAACGGCACGGACATACACCCGCTGGGTCGGGTCAAACGGTTCGGGTTTAGCCGGAATATTTTTTACATGGATATGAGAGTCTTGCCGCATCAAAAGCGCTCCCTGCTCAGACAGGCGTTTAGCTGATAACCTTGATTATACGGCGTGGAAAACCAAAACTGACAAACATTTTGCTAACTTTTTAGCAGCATGTGCGCGACATCGATAATCGCTGTGGAAATGGGAATAGAAATAGAAATAGAAATAGAAATAGAAATAGAAAACAGACTACCGCTGGCAGCCATACCGCCAGCGGCACAAAAAACCGATTATTAAAAACCCCGCACTTGCTACGCAGCCCTTCCCTTATCTATTTTTTGATCCCTTAAAGAGCAAAAAAAATTTATATTATTGGGATAGTGCTCTTTTACGCAAACACGCAGCCTCTCAAATCAGTCTTTGATGATACCGCGCGCACGTAACAGAGCGGTTTTAAAATCATCTTCATAGTCTTTAGCCAGCCCCGGAATCGGTGCTGTTTTTTCTGATTCACGCATTTTCAGATGGTAAATCAGTATATCGTCGGTCAGCTCGCTCAGTTCACCCTGAAATCCAGCTTCTTTTGCCAGTTTTTGCAAAAATGCGATCAGATTGAGATCGGGGTCTTTCTGCCATGCCGGGTGTAGCAGTTCAATCAGCTCATTAACGCGGTGACACTTCATCTTAACACTCCTTACATCTCATTAAATGGTGCAGATATTCGCCATTAATTAACAAATTACGCTCTCTATCCACCATTAACAGGGTTAGCCGCAAAAGGTAGCAAGATTTAGCGACACTGAACATCAGTATGTGATATTTCTCTTTCGCAGACCAACAGTACAGAATTTGGTGCTACGCAATGGCTTTATCGCCATTATTTTGTATGAAAACATTTCAATTATACTGGTTATGCGTAGAATGAGCGCAGCAAGCACAGAGGAGCCCGCAGTGAGAGAGCCGATTACCGGTGCGATTTTAGCCGGTGGAAAAGCAAGGCGCATGGGAGGAAAAGACAAAGGATTGATCGTTGTTGCCGGCAACCCGCTGTATCAGCATGTTGCACAACGTTTAGCGCCACAAGTCAGCCAACTGCTGATAAATGCCAACCGACATCTTACCGAATACCGCCGCAGCGGTTATCCGGTACATACTGACTCTCTGGCCGGATACCAAGGCCCGCTGGCCGGTATGCTCACCGCATTACAGCATGCACAAACCGACTGGGTCGTGTGTGTGCCGTGTGACAGCCCTCTATTACCCCATGATTTAGCCGCACGTTTGTTGGACGCTGTTGGCACTGCCGATTGTGCAATAGCGACAGACGGTGAACGAACGCACCCCGTTTTTGCGTTGCTGCACCGTAAGCTCATCCCTGCATTACAGCACTTTTTGCAGAGAGATGAACACAAGCTTATGCTATTTTTTGCTCAGCAACATTGCGTAACGGTTGATTTCTCTGATCAAGCAGCCGCTTTTTGTAATGTAAACACTCCCGATAATTGTATGATGATAGAGTCACTATTAGGGAGTCATACATGACACTGCCAATACTGGGTATTGTCGGCTATAGCGGTAGCGGTAAAACCACACTGCTAAAAATGCTGTTACCTCTGCTGCGTCAGCGAGGTATCCGGCCGGCACTGATAAAACACACTCACCATGATGTGGATGTTGATACACCGGGTAAAGATAGCTTTGAGCTGCGTAAAGCCGGTGCTGACCAAACTATCGTAGTGTGTGATCAGCGCTGGGCGCTGATGACTGAAACACCGCACGTACCTGCGTCACTGGCGGCGTTGTGTCATCAGCTTGATTCAACCACGCTTGATCTGGTGTTAGTAGAGGGGTTTAAGCATGAACCGATCCCTAAAATCATGCTCTACCGCGCAGCGGTAAAAAAACCACTGACCAGTCTGCTGGAACCGACAGATCCACAACTGATCGCGCTGGGTACGGATACTCCAGATGCTCTACCCTGTGCTCTTTCAGTTCCGGTACTGGATATCAACCAACCAGCGCAATTTGCCGATTTCATTCAATGTTGGCTGAAATTGCACGCCTGATCTACATCATAGATCGGCGCACCACGCTCGACAGACCAACGTGCAACAACATGTGCCACATCATGGGCTGATACGCGCATTGCAACACAACAGCAAAACCTATAACGATATAATAATTGCACCATGACACCACCGCATTCGGTTGGGAGGACACATGAATCATCACCACCATCAAAAAGCGGCTCAGCGTAATCTGTCGTATCAGTTGGCAGAGAGTATGGGCCGCCAGATGCTCAACGGCCAAATAGAACCGGGTTCAATTTTACCGGGCGAAATGGAGCTGGGCGAAATGTACGGCGTGAGCCGCACCGCCGTGCGAGAAGCCGTAAAAATGCTAGCCGCCAAGGGGATGTTATTACCGCGTCCGCGCATTGGTACACGCGTTATGCCGCGCCGGAACTGGAACTTTCTTGATCAAGACCTGCTGACCTGGTGGGCTGAGCAGGATGACAAACAGAAATTGGTTGCTGAATTTCATGTGATGCGTGAAATGCTTGAACCGAAAGCCGCCTCAATGGCCGCCATGCACGCCTCACCAGAAGACCGTCATCAACTGTCACTGCTGATGGGCGAGATGCGCGCGCTTGACGAACAGTTCGATAAAGAGCGCTGGATTGAGGTAGATACCCAATTCCATCAGATGATCTATTTCTCGAGCGGAAATCCGTTTCTGACTCCGTTTGGTAACCTGTTTAAAGCCGTTTTTCAGGTGTACTTTCGTACGGTGACCCGTGATTCAGTGGTGCGCTTAGAGTGCCATCAGGCAATTATTGATGCCATTTTACGCTCAGATCCTGATGCTGCTGCCGCTGCAGTAGAGTCACTGATTAACGATAAAGATTAACCCTGTCAGCTCGCTTTTTTACGGGTAATTCCCTTCATTACTGCCCTGCTTTGGTATCCGGTCATCTATCGGATATCAAAGCCTCGTGATACCAGCAGTACCCCGCCATACGCCAGCCGATTGGCTTGGCGAAATGCATTGGCTGAGGTAAAGTCACCCCCTTTTGCCGCGTACTCTCGGGGATTTTACAGATGTATATCGGATTTGATTACGGCACGGCCAACTGTTCTGTCGGCCATATGACTGCCCACGGGCCACAATTATTGACCTTAGAGCAAGACTCGCCTTACCTTCCATCAATGATCTGTGCCCCAACCCGTGAGGCCGTCAGCGAATACCTGCACCGCCACTGGCAACTGCCGACTACCGATAAAGCCAGCCAGCAACTGCTGCGCACTGCGATGAACAGTAACCGTGATGAAGATATTCAGGTCAGTACCGATTGCCTGCGCTTTGGCTTGCACGCATTGCAACACTATATGCAAGAGCCTGATGAAGTCTATTTTGTCAAATCACCCAAATCATTTTTAGGGGCTAACGGGCTAAAAAGCCTACAAATAGCCCTGTTTGAAGATCTGGTTTGCGGCATGATGCACCACATCAAACGGCAAGCCGAGCATCAGCTCAACAATACCATTACCCAAGCGGTGATCGGCCGCCCGATTAACTTTCAGGGTACTGGGGGCGAAGAGGCCAATCGGCAAGCGCAGGGGATCTTGCTGCGTGCCGCGCAACGCGCCGGATTTGAGAATATCGAATTTCAATTCGAGCCGGTAGCCGCGGGGCTTGATTTTGAGGCGACCTTGCAAAAAGAGCAGGTGGTACTGGTTGTTGATATCGGCGGGGGAACAACAGACTGCTCACTGCTGCTGATGGGCCCACAGTGGCACGCGCAAACTGATCGCCAGCACAGCCTACTCGGGCACAGCGGATGTCGGGTTGGTGGTAATGATCTGGATATCGCCCTGACCTTTCATCAGCTGATGCCACTGCTGGGTATGGGAGGCAACACCGAAAAAGGCACGGCTCTGCCGACACTGCCATACTGGAATGCCATTGCCATTAATAATGTTCCCGCACAGGCTGATTTCTACGGCAGTGCCAACGGCAAAGTGCTACAAGCGCTGCTGCGTGACGCGGCAGACCCGATTACCTTTGCCCGTCTGGTCAAAGTGTACCGCCAGCGGCTGGGTTATCGTTTAGTTCGGGCGGCAGAAGAGAGTAAAATTGCGCTCTCCCAGCAAGCACAAACTGCACTTGATCTGAGTTTTATCAGCACAGGCTTGCAGCATCAGATAACCGAAACCGCGCTGGCACAGGCCATTGAGCAGCCACTGCAAAAAATTCAGGCGCTGGTTTCAGAAGCCTTAGCCTCCAGCAATCGCCAGCCGGATGTTATCTACATCACCGGTGGCAGCGCCCGATCACCGCTGTTGCGCCATGCGCTACAACAGCAATTACCGGGGATCCCGCTGGTCGGTGGCGATGATTTTGGCTCTGTTACCGCAGGTCTAACCCGCTGGGCTGACATTTTGTTTCGTTAATAACCCCTCATCTTCACGGCAAAAAGCTACCCAGAAGCCCTGTTTCAGGTAAAATCAGGGCTTCAATCAGGTTTTATCCTGATGGGTACATGTGACAATTGAGGTTTACCGCATGACACCGCCACGCAGTATGGCCGGTCTGCCATGGATTGCCGCCATGGCACTTTTCATGCAGACACTGGATGCCACCATCTTAAACACCGCGCTGCCCGCTATGGCCGCCAGTCTGCAACGCTCACCGATTGCCATGCAATCGGCCATCATCAGTTACACCCTGACCGTGGCACTGCTGATCCCTATCAGCGGTTGGATGGCCGATCGGTTCGGCACCAAACGGGTTTTTCTAACTGCCGTTTCACTGTTTATTCTCGGCTCACTGAGCTGCGCTATGTCAGGCAATTTGGGCATGCTGATAGGCTCGCGCATTTTGCAAGGTGTTGGCGGCGCAATGATGATGCCAGTTGCCCGCTTAGCGCTGATCCGCGCTTATCCACGTGAACAACTGCTGCCAGTACTGAACTTTGTCACCATGCCGGGGCTCGTTGGGCCAGTGCTTGGCCCGTTACTCGGCGGATGGCTGGTAACCTATACCTCATGGCACTGGATTTTTCTGATCAACTTGCCCATTGGTCTGCTTGGTCTTTGGTATGCAAAACGCTGTATGCCGGATATCCGCATGCCAACACACCGTTTAGACTGGCGTGGATTTCTCTTTTTCGGGCTGGGGCTGGTGTTGATCACGCTGGGCATGGAGCTGTTTGGTGAGAATTCACTCGGACACGGTATTGCATATGCCATCTTGGGAAGCGGTATATTACTGCTGCTCAGTTATGGCTGGCACGCAACCCACTACCCCAACCCGTTGATTGATCTGAAACTGTTTCGAATCCGTACATTCAGTATCGGTATTGCCGGCAATATGTTTTCACGTTTAGGGACCGGTGGTATACCGTTTTTATTACCGCTAATGTTACAAGTCGGGCTTGGTTACAGTGCTGAAATCTCCGGCTGGATGATGGCTCCGATTGCAGTAGCGGCTATTTTATCCAAACCCTTTATCACCCAACTGCTAAAACGGCTCAGTTACCGCACCACGCTGCTACTCACCACCGTACTCACCGCCGCCTGTATCGCCGGATTTGGTCTTTATCGCGCAACTTACCCTATCTGGGTGCTGATCCCGCTGCTACTGATGTTTGGTATGCTGATGTCGATACAACTGACCTCAATGAACACCCTCGCACTCAGTGGGTTGTCTGAACACAATGCCAGTGGGGGTAATGCAGTACTGAGCGTGGCGCAACAACTGGCGATAAGTTTTGGGATAGCCGGCAGTGCCTCAATATTGAGCCTGTATAAAGAGCAAGGGTTCACTCTGAATCTGGCGTTTCACCACACTTTCCTGACTGTTGCGGGGATCACCTTGTTATCTGGCGTGATTTTTATGCTAATGAAGCCGCATGACGGTGCCAATATGCATGCCCCTAAAAGCAATCCATTGGTGGATGAGTAACCTACAGCAGTAGAGCGGCTAAAGCCGCTCTACTCAGTTAATCGGATGACCTAACTCTCCGATGAAACAGACTATTGTGCGGATGTTGCCGGATATGGCAGCCAGCTCTTCATATCCAAACTCAGATACTCTTTATTGTTGTAGCGCAGCATCACGCTGCCCTCATTGGCTGCCACCACTGGGGTGGTTTCTGGTAGCGCATTAACCATGGCGGCGAGATCAACATTATCCCGTGAATACGCCTCGCTACCGACCATACTGGCTACCAATTGGGAGATCGCCAGATAGCTGCTTGGCTTGGTAATGTGCATAGGATGCTCTGCCAGCACCGATTTAGCATTGATAAACTTCACCCCCACCGGCACATGCACAATCGAAGGGCTTGGGATCTCGCGCATCCCCGAGATCTGCATCATATCGCCCTTTAGTGCAGCACCGTGCTCCGGCACAATCACCACCATCACCGGACGACCCGATTTCTCAAGCTGCTGTAAAAAGGCATTCAGATCATCAAACAGTGTCCGCAAGCTCTGCTTGTAATCTGCACGGGCAGTTTTCCCCGTTTGGGCATTGATCATCCGATTGCCATCATGCAGGCTGATCGTGTTGTAATACAGTGCTTCGCGCGCAGAGCCTGACTTGATGCGGTTTTTCCACCAAGTATCTAGCACCGAAATATCACGGTAGATAGGTGAGCCATCAAACGAGGTCATTGCCGGTGTTAAACCGGTAAATGGCATTGGTGTCGTCTGTAAATTCCCTAGCGTCCGCGCTTCCTGAACAAAATCACCAAAATGGCCATCATGGTTCATTGCCCATGATTCGTTAAAGCCAATTTTCTTCAGGTTCTCAAACAGATAACACTGCGGATCAGCCGGTTTAAACAGACCAGCATTTGACTCCTGTCCGCAACTGGCACGCAGTAAGCGGATCATCGCCGGACC
>NZ_JBOFRH010000037.1:0-1561 GCF_051650925.1 Plesiomonas sp. | reverse complement strand
ACACTGGTCTGTAAAAATGCTTTTGAACCGAGCAGCATATAGAAAAAATGCCATTATTACTTCGATACTGGCTGCAGTTTTAATTATAAAATTTTTCACTATAAAAAAAGAGCACTTTCTATTTTGTCGACCTGTTTTGTCGAACGGTTTTGTCGCGCAGATTGCTGGCGTGTGATTGAGTAGAAATTACGCGCAATCGATATGAAAAGAAGCACTACTGTCAGGCCATTTCGAAATGCAGCGAGCAAGAAAGCAAGCGAAGGAACGAGGAAGAAGGAAAAGGAAAAAGATAAGCTGGCTACTCACGCACAAAGATTGAGCTAATACAGCTGAGCACTCACCACCGGCTCGCCCGAAAGCGCGCCGCCAGTAGTGAGTTAACTTTGAAATTTAATTTGACTCCGGCGTACCTAAATCAAGCTCAGTGAAGACACCGAAATGATCCGAGATCACCGGATAACAATCACCCGTGAACAGGGTTTGGCTACGTTTGACTCTCACCGGTAGATTGGCAAAGATAAAATCTAAGCGCAGGCTCTGGGTGTTATCTTCCCAGCCATCGATTTTCTTCACTACCGTAATGCCCGCATCCTTTTGCTCCGCCAGCACATAGCAATCCCACCACCCTTGTTGCTGCACATAATCATAGCCTTGCTGGGAAAGGTGTGCCGGATTGTTAAAATCACCAAGAAAGAAGCTCAAGCGCGGTGTCACTTTGCTCGCAATCCGAACGATATGCTGCTGGAAAGGTGACTCGGCATCATCCCACCAGCCACAGTGGCAATTAAACAGATCGATCTCTTGTCCGGCATGGTGCACGCGAATGCGCACTGCGCGTCGATGCTTCCAATTTTGCTCATCGTAGTCATCATTTAAGTCGATCACTTCATGCTGCAAAATAGGCAGTCGGCTTAAAAAGGCCAGCCCTTCCTCATACACAGCATAGCTTTGATGCACAAAATCCCACGTCAGTTGATAGCGCTGGCCGTACTCACGCAGCTTTTGCTGCAAGAGATAGGCATAATTGCCCACTCGGATTTGCGGGTTCAGCAAATTATAGGCATGCGCTTGCGCCGCGGTTGAGCTCGGCAACAGATCACGCTGCAAATGCCCGCTAGTTTGGTGCTGATTGATTTCTTGTAACGCCACCACATCGCAATCTTGTTCGATGATCGCCTTGGCTAAGATGTCTAACTTAGCCAGCGGCTCATCTTCTTGCCAACTGTGGGTGTTTAATGTCAGTAACTTCATGTTGTAGCTCAATACGTGAAGAGTGAATGCTCGGCATTCGCGGGTAGATCTTGACTTGATATGCCCGATAAACGCCGCCGATAACGGCATTTATCGGTGATAATCGATCTATAACAGTCATTCGGACTTACGCGGCCGCGAACTTCTGTACCAAGCCGGATTTGATGACATCCACACCCGGGCCATAAATCGCTTGCACCCCTTGGTCTTTGATCACCAACCCGACGGCGCCCGTTGGCTGCCAAGCGGTAAACTCACTGACTAAGGTTGGGTCTTTAACCGTGATCCGTAAGCGCGTCATGCAAGCATC
>NZ_JBOFRH010000036.1:0-2265 GCF_051650925.1 Plesiomonas sp. | reverse complement strand
GAGAAACTGCTTCGAGTGACATGCTCTAAAGCTTGTTGTGTGCTTGGTACTAACGGATCGTTTTCCAGTTGCTGGCACAGGCTTGTTGCTTGCTGCATCGCTAAACTCGCACAGCTACTTTTCAGTGTATGTGCCAGCTCAGAGATGGCTTTACCATTTCCCTGCTCAAACTCTACTTCAATACGCTCCAATAACGGTAGACTATGGGTTTCAAATAAAGATACCCATTTTTGCAGACGTGCAGGGCCAAATCGCTGATAGTCGTCTTGTAACTGCTCCAGATTAAGTAATTTCGTTGCGGAATCCGCTGTACTCGTCTGCGCTCGCTCATCGATAACACGCTCTTCACGCGAGTTTTTACCGCTGGGTTGCACTGCAACACTGGCTTGCAGATAATGTTTCACTAATCGGCATAATGTCTCTTGCTGCACGGGCTTTTGAATCAAACCACAAAATATATCGCGGATTTTCTCACCTAACGCCTTATCTAAGACATGAGCACTGAACGCGATCCGTGGGATCTGCGGATAGCTTTTCGCCAACATCACCGCCAATTCAGCACCATCACAATCAGGTAAGGACAAATCCACCAGCATTCCATGCACATCCGCAGATTCTCTCGCCAAAACGGCTCTTGCTTGCGCCCCGTTTTCTGCCGCCAACACTTGCGCGCCACTGCTTTCCAGCATCTCGCGTGAGATTTGGCGAATCAAAGCATTGTCTTCTATCAGCAATAAGCGCAGGCCATCAAGGGAGCAATCACGTTCACCGCTGTATTGCGCGGGTACCGATGCAGAACGTAACGGTAAGCGCAGTGTAAAACAACTTCCCTCTGCCGGGGTGCTCGTTACAGAAAGCGAGCCATCCATCGCTTCGGCCAGTGATTTACAAATCGCAAGCCCAAGGCCGGTGCCACCACTTTGTCGGCCTAACTGCACAAACGGCTCGAATATCTGTTGCTGCTGCTCAGTCGCTATGCCACAACCTGTATCAGTGACACTGATTTCCCAGTGTTTCTCGGCCATGCTACAGCGCAGCGTGATACCGCCCTGCTGGGTAAAACGCAGTGCGTTGCTGATCAGATTAACGATGATTTGTCGGATACGGCGCGGATCACCAATCAATATCGTATTGGGCGTAATTTGCTGCATACCCGAATCCACCAACGCAAAGCTATCTGCTGGATGTGAGTCAAAACGAAGATAAATACCTTTTGCCGATGCACGACTTTCCATCAGCCGAACAATACTGCGCAGTAAACTGTCCGGCTCAAAGGGCTCATCACTGATAGAAACCTGCGCTTGCCCTTCTTCGATAGCCGAATAATCGAGAATATCATTCAAGATAGAGAGCAATGACTCGCCAGAATCATTAATCGCCTGCACATAATCGCGCTCTTTGGATGACAAATCAGGCTGCTGTGACAAACGCTGAGCAGTACCCAAAATGCCGTGTAGCGGCGTTCGGATCTCATGACTCATGGCCGCCAAAAAGGCAGATTTAGCATGATTGGCTTTTTCTGCCTCTTGGCGCGCCTGACGGTGTTGCACCACCAGCGATTGCAGCTCATCGGTGCGTTCGCGAACTTCCTCTTCCAGATGCTCTTGGTGATAACGCAGTGCGCGTACACTGGAACGAAAAGCGTTGGCTAAACGGTTGATGCTTTGCAGCTCGCGCATGCCATCCGTTTGTGGAAATGCCGAATCCAATCGGCCGTTAAGTAAGGATTGCAACGCTTTAGTATGGCGCGCTAAAGGCAGCGTGACTTGCCGATACACTAAGCGCCACAAAATCAGACACAGGGCGATCAGCGCGACAAGGGCTAAGCCGAGCAACCAGCGTTGTCCGGTTTTTTGTGCGCTACGTAGCTGCTCCAACGCCTGCGCATTACGCTGTTCAATTTGCGCCACTTGGCGATTAATTTCATCGCCGAAACGGGTAAATAGCTCCAGATTTTTCTGGCTGAATGCCTGTAGTTGCCCTTGGATGTGATTGATGTTTTTGCATATATCAATCAATGCTTGATATTGCGAGATAGTCGTATTCGCTTCGGCCAACTCGCGTCGAACGCCGGGGTCTTCTACCCGCAAATGACGACGATGTAAGATGCGTACCGCCTGCGCCAATTGTTGCTGTTGCTGACTTAAGAACGTATCGCCTTGTCCATCGCTTAACCCATTGATGATCTTCTCTACCCGCATCGCGCTTAAGCGCAGCTCAATCATCTGATCAAGGTAGCCCAAATCCACATCGGCCAGCTGATCG
>NZ_JBOFRH010000035.1:0-4717 GCF_051650925.1 Plesiomonas sp. | reverse complement strand
TATTGTAATGGATTTAATTCATTACAATATTTAATCTTTAGTACCAAAAATGAAGAGAGTGCGGTGAATGTAAACTAGCTATCTGCGTTCATCTATATCACTCAGCGTATAGGGGTATGCAAATTTTGAATAATTATCCTGATTAATTTGTTCAAATGATGTTTTCAACATCTCAATAAAACACCTTATCTTAGCCGGTTGATTACGACGAGATCGGTATATTGCATAAAACGGCAAATCAAGACCGAACTGCCCGTCAAATAAGGGAATAATGTTGCCTAACTCAACATCTTTGCAGGCTAAAATAAACGGTGACCAGATAATTCCATGGCCTTGTAATGCCCTGCCATAAGCATTTTCTACGTTAGAAAAAGTCAGTGATCCACAGACCTTTTGTTCACGTATCGTCCCGTCAGATAAGGAGTATTTAATTGTATCAGGAGGTAAAAACCCATCATCAAACATAACGAACTTATGATTAATAAACTCTTCAGGGCTTTTCGGCAAACCAAATTTTTCAATGTAGGAAGGTGATGCATAAAACGAACGTCGGCCAGTACTCATTCGTTGCGCAATGAGATTTCCGTTACTCGGTTTATGCTGACTGAGCAGAATATCGCCGTCAAAATCACCATACCCTTCTTGCATCTGTATATGCTTATGCACAATGCTGACATGTGGGTAAGCATCCAAAAAACTGGATAAAAAAAAGTTCGCTAATTGTGATCCAACGCGTGCCGAAGAGGCTATCACCAATTCACCACAAACGTCTTGATGGCTCTCATCAATAAAGTTTTCCAGCTCTTTAATTTCATCTAAAACAGAATAACAGTGTTTTAAAACACCCTGACCTATTTCAGTAAGCTGAATTTGTCGTGTTGTACGTTCAAATAACCGTTGACGCAGCTGATCTTCGAAATAACGAATTCGGCGGCTAACTGTTGGCTGTGGAATATCAAGCTCTTCAGCCACACGGCTAAAGCTAAGTTTTTCGGCCACCCGAATAAATAACATCATGTCATCTAATTTAAAGCGCATCTGAATCGTTCCTTTACTGAGGCCTTCAGATAAAAAATCTGCCGAATAATACAGGATTACCTACGTTAAAGAAGTGTGCTTTTTCTCTTGTTCAGAAAATCAGCGCACCTCTTCGGCATAATGATGTACATGAAAGATAGTTCAATAGAACGATTTGCACCAATAAATCCATTTATTTCATAAAGATAGTTTATTTACCTTAGCCTTTTTATAACTTATTGTTTCATTAAAGTGTGAATGGCCGCTGATGGTCTAACCAGCTAAAAAGTTGTTTCAAATCACGATCAATTAACGATAACCGCCAAAACGTGTGCTGCTGTTCGGTAGAAAGCGCGCTTTGGGGTGCAACAACCGCTTGATGGCGAAGCGGAAATGCAGCGGCCCATTGCGCAAGATGATCAATACGCAAGTTAATCGATTCATTCTGCAAGCCGTGCATCGCGTATTCTGTGTAGACAACTTGTGTTTGCTGTTGTTCATACAAACTTTGAATTGCATCATGTAAACGGACAAGCAGCAGCAGCAGTGAACGCCAATCTTGCAGATTACGGGGGCTAGCATTCGGCTCAAGGTGCAGGTAATTCACTTCTTCATGCAGCTTCCGGTAAGCTCGGTTCGCCTGCCAAAGATAAACATGCACATTATCAGAATGTTGGGTAATTGCTGATAACAACAATATTTCCTGTTTGATGAAGCGGATCACATGTGAGTCAATCCACAAGCGTGTCCAACTTGGCATAATTAAGTGGATAGACAAAAATGCCAACGCCGTACCCAGCAAAGTGTCAAATACACGATACAGTGCAATCACAGGCTCGGTTGGGTTCATCTGTGCAATGGCAAATACAATCAGCATCGTCAGCCAAAAAACATGCACTTCGTAACGCGTTTTATAGTAGGTTGCAAAAGCCATAAAGGTGACAATGCAGGTGAGTACTAAAATAATCGGGCTGTTATGTACCCACACCAATATTCCTAACGCTAACATTCCGCCCATAAATGAGCCATAAAAACGGCATCGGATACGATTTTGGGCAGCCCCCAGTGGAGCAGTCAGAAGCACAATAAAGGCTGTTAGAGTGATCCAATACCCTTGTTGAACATGAAAATAGAGTGCCAGACTCTGCGCACAGGTCATTACCACCATCATTCTCAGGCCGTGCTGCACTTCACGCGAGCCCCATTGACAGGCTGTTTTAAGATTCTCGATAAAGCTGACTCTATCACACGGCCATACCCGCTCGATTTCATCTTTATTCCAGCATGTCAGCATGCTCTGTAATCGCTGATTTTTTTGCTGCCATACCTGCTGAATACTGCTAACTGATAACGCCACGGATAAAGCCACTTCACTGCCCTGCTCTGCATGAAACTCAGGTAATTCAAGCTGCTGGGTACGAATTGCCGTACTCACGGCCATTAACCATTTGCGGGTATCCCACGCCAATTTGTCATGCTGATCAAGTTCATACAGAGTACGAGCAAGACTGTTTAATCCGCCGGAAAATGCCAGCATCGCTTTAAATTCGCGATAGTAACGGCGGCTACGAAGGGTAACAGGAATAGATCGCAGCCAGTTGGCCAACACACCCAGTGCGCTGTCAAAACGCTCGCGTTGCAGTAATGTCTGACACGGGTCAGTAAACGCGTGTGACGCTAAACTTTGTACATATTCAGCCAGGTGGTGATTAACGTTTAGCAGTAAACGTTCACCTTGGCGGGAAGAACCACCAAACCAACCAATTAATGAGAAAAATAGCGCTAAAAATACAGCACCCGTATTCGCGGCCAGTATAATTTGCCCGTGGATCCCCTCTTGCGCAAAATGCAACGCCATGATCAGGGTAAAACCAAAATTGTAAGCGATCAGCTGAATGTATTTGCGTTGATTCCCCATCAGGCCATAAATCATGCCAAACAACGAAAGCACCAACATACCAAGCCACGGGGAAAGCACATAAAACTGTGCAATCACGGTTGCCAAAATACAGATCACACCGGAAAGAGATAACAGCTTTGCCCGTTTAGGGTATGAAAGATCGCGTCCCAATACGCCCACCAGCCATGCCGTAATCAGGCCTCCTACACCGGCAGCAGGTTGCCCAGCCCAGACACAAATAAGCAAAATCAACATCATAGGAATTGAAATACGAACGCCATCAGGCAAATCAGCGCGGCTGGGTAACCATTCAAGCAGGCGGGAAAACAACTTTTTCATACAATACTATTATCATTTACCACAATAGCGCGGCCTGATAAACCGCGCGTAAGACATTAACCATACCGGAGAACCTCCGGTAAAAAAGACAAGGTGTTAATTGCTGTAACGTTCTGTTTTTTGTTTGCCGTAGTACTTCACACCCAGAATAATGAAAAAAAGTGACAAAATCTGATATTCAACCATCATGGAAGGGGTGAAATACGGAGCCATTTCAGAGATATAGAACCCACCGGAAATCAGCATCAACAGGATAATTCCTACTGCCAATACATTAATGAGTGATGTGGTGATAAATGCGGCAATCACAGAGCGCTGGAAAAACACGACACCTTTGGGGATACGACGCATGGCATATTTCATCGCAAAAAAATAGCCGGATAACCCAACACCGATAGCCACTTCACTGATATCAATAAACAGTGAAAATATGCCATCAAGACAGATAAACAGCAGATACACTGCGCCGTAAGTCAGTACAAAAGGGGAAATCCATTTATTGTTCATAATATGTGATAGCCACTTGCTAAATCGAATGGGAGAAACCATAAATACGGGTGTGCAACAGTGCACATAAGCGATAAATCGTACGCTCAATAAGTGGAGATCTAAAGTACTCCCATGAGTATATTGTGTTACAAATTAAATCAAAAATGTGATCTGACCTGCATTTATCTTCAATGACAAATCTTATCCCACGCTTTCATCTTAGCGACACATTCACGGGTATTCCGATAGCATACATATGGGATAAACACACATTTAGTGGTTTAATAGTCAGGTGAATTTCCTATATCTGACAATGCCGAGAGAAGAATGAGCGAACAACAATGCTGGACTGAAGATGAGCTAATTGATAATGCATATGACATTTTTCTGGAGCTCGCCTCTGACAATCTTGATCCTGCTGATATTATTTTGTTCAACTTGCAGTTTGAAGAGCGTGGCGCGGCTGAACTCGCTGATCTAAGCGAAGATTGGAGCAGCGAGATGGGCATTCCAACGGATGTAGATACGTACGCTGAGATTGTGATCGGTCTAGTGAACGAAGACGATGTGATTGATGATATTTTTGCCCGAGTACTGCTGAACCGTCATAAAGAGTATAAAGAGTGTCATATTCAGTGGAAACAGTAAGTCAAACAGCTAAATAATACTATTTTGATAGGGCAATCACTGCCCTATCCGCCCTTTGTTTGGTTAATTTATTAGCGTACGGCAGCGCGGTTGGCGCAACAACACCAACATAAAAAGTACGTTAACCAGTGCTATTAGTGCAAATAAACCGTTGTAACCCATCATCTCAATCATTAATGCGCAGATCAGCGGCCCGCTTAAACTACCCAGCGTATAGCTCAATAACAGTGTTTGGTTCATTGCCACCATTTCGTGTTTCTCAACCTGCTCACTGGCTTGTGCCATAGCTATCGGATACAAAGTAAACGCGGCAAACCCCATCCC
>NZ_JBOFRH010000034.1:0-1506 GCF_051650925.1 Plesiomonas sp. | reverse complement strand
GGGGAAGGGTATCTGGAAGACGGTATTCCGCATATCGGCATGAACCGATTAGGGCACTAAGCTAGACAATCGCTTCGTTTTTTATCACCGGCATCAGTAGAACTCAGCTTATCCGGCGTTGCGCTCTAAGGTGATGACGCGTTTGTCGGTGATGAAAATTAAACCAACTGCTATTTTGTGAGCAACTTCACTGTTGAAAGTTTACGCATCCTGTGCGCAGGGAAAATAAATTTATGTGATCGATCTCTCTTTATTGCGTTATAAATCTCCCTATCCCCTATAAAAAGTGTGATTTAGGACTCGACCAATGGCTGCCAGTCGCTATAATGGCGCCCTCTTATTGGTAGGGCAACTTATTGCACATCTCGTTGTTTGTATTCCTTCGGGTGCATGCAGATAACCAGCCGCAACGCTGCACTACCAGACAGAGTGAACAAAAGTAATTCCAGCGTCTGACAGCCCATATCAAAAATCAATCAGACAGTCAGCGCTGAAACCAAGAACCTTTTTCGCAGAGGTTGAAACACGGCGATAACAGCTGCTGGAACAGCGGTTGCAGACAATATCAGGCTCATCTCTGAGCAATTTTCCAATGGATGGTTATTTTGCTGCCCCTTGCTTTGGCAGGGCACAACTGTATGTGTTTTTTATCGCACTCTGGCTCACGTTGTAGCTTGAATCGTTTCAACCTACTGATAACGTTTTTTTATAAATACTTTGAAGATAAACCTATGGATCACACAGTAGCGAAACAAGCAACGACTCAAGGCGCCAATGCGGCGACCATGAAGTGGAATAAAAGTGACATCACTTGGATGCTGGGCCTGTACGGTACGGCGGTAGGTGCGGGTACGCTGTTCCTGCCTATCGAAGCCGGTATCGGTGGTATCTGGCCTCTGCTGGTGATGGCGATTCTGGCTCTGCCAATGACCTTCTTTGCACACCGTGCACTGTGCCGCTTCGTACTGTCTGGCTCTGGCCGTCAGGGCGACGACATCACTGAAGTGGTAGAAGAGCACTTTGGCTCAACCGCCGGTTACCTGATCACCTTCCTGTATTTCTTCGCGATCTACCCGATCCTGTTGGTATACAGCGTGGCGATCACTAACACCGTTGAAAGCTTCATGCTGAACCAGCTGCACATGACCCCACCTCCGCGTGCGATCCTGTCTCTGGTGCTGATCGTGGGCCTGATGGCGATTGTGGCCTGTGGTGAAAAGCTGATCGTTAAAGCCATGAGCGTACTGGTATTCCCATTTGTGGCCGTACTGGTGCTGATGTCTCTGTTCCTGATCCCTGAGTGGAACACTGCCATTTTCCATTATGTGCCAGCGGGCGGTAACGGTATCGGCAACGTGCTGAAAACTCTGTGGCTGGTGATCCCAGTAATGGTGTTCTCTTTCAACCACTCACCAATCATCTCTTCTTTTGCCGTAGAGCAAAAGCAGCAGTACGGTGACATGGCTGATGCCAAGAGCTCACGCATTCTGATGATGAGCCACATCA
>NZ_JBOFRH010000033.1:0-2860 GCF_051650925.1 Plesiomonas sp. | reverse complement strand
AACACTGTGTGGTCAGGCTCTCTGGTATTCGTGCGGGTGATATAATCTGCACTCACCGCGCTGATCGCCATCATCTGAATATCTTTTGGGATATCCACTAACACAGGCCCCGGTCTGCCCTCTTTGGCCAACGCAAATGCCTCGGCCAATACCGTCAGCAACTCTGCAGGCTCACGCACCAAAAAGCTGTGTTTGGTACAGGATAAAGACATACCCAGCACATCAATCTCTTGAAACGCATCCGTACCGATTAACGGGCGGGCAACTTGTCCAGTAATCGCCACTATCGGAACTGAATCAAGTAGCGCATCGGCCAGCCCCGTGATGAGGTTCGTTGCCCCCGGCCCTGAGGTTGCCAGACACACACCGACTCCGCCGCTGGCACGGGCATAACCTATCGCGGCCATCGCCGCACCCTGCTCATGGCGGCACAGCAGATGTTCAACACCGCCGTCGTACAGGGCATCGTACACCGGCATAATCGCGCCACCCGGATAACCAAACACCGTGGTTACCGCATGCTGACGCAGCATCTCAACAACCCATTGTGCACCGGTTTTACTCTCACTAACCGGCACATCGGTGCCTAAATGCATGAACTCCTGTTGCGGCATGTCTGCATGCGAGTGTGTGTCTGTCATACCGTTACCCCGCCTGTCTGCAAAAAGCCCGAAATGAACCGGGCGGATAACGATCTGATCGGGCGGTTGCCATCTGATCGGGTTGTGGTTGATTCATTTGCTGCACTCCTGTTGCTACACCGGTGATACCGTAGGGGCTATCGTTGTTCCTGCGATGGTTGATCCTGCGATCTCAACGAAAAGCCTGCACCACAACATCCGGCTTACATCCCTTGATAAGGTTACTTTTTGTGTGAGTGTCGATAAAAAAGCCCCCGAACCTTTCGGTGCGGGGGCTTTTTCGTTTCCGGCTTCTCTATCTGTTCAGCCTTCGTTTTCCAAATACGACCCCGCATGGTGTGTGAATAATCACCACCACGAGTAGAAGAATGAGGGTCAGAACTTGGCCGAATAGCATCATGTTATTAATTCTTTTTGTTTTGTTGTTTTTGTTATCTCACGCGCTGAACGGATGTGGTCGGTATTACCTCGCAACAGGTTCAACGCCTTGGTCATGCTTTACACAGTAAAAGAGTTACCATAGCTGTTTACTTTTTGACAACGTTTTTTTGCGAAAATCTTCCCGCTTTTGAATTCATCCCGAATAACAAACTGATTTTAAAGGGTAAAACTAAAGCCGGTTTTACTGCACTGTTTTTGTACTGCAAATTTTTACTAAACTGTCGGCCACAGATACAGCCAGCGCGTTTATTCAATGTGACCGGTACAGCATTTTTTTCCTTATGTTGGAAACCTGCAATGTCATTGGCCATTATTCACAGCCGCGCCAGTATTGGCGTACAAGCCCCTGCCGTTACGATTGAGGTGCATCTCAGTCAGGGGCTGCCAGGGTTAACGTTAGTCGGATTAGCTGAAACCTCCGTCAAAGAGGCGCGAGATCGGGTACGCAGTGCGTTGCTCAACAGTGGGTTTGAATTTCCGGCGCGGCGGATAACCGTTAACCTTGCGCCAGCCGATCTTCCCAAAGAGGGTGGCCGTTTTGATTTGCCAATAGCACTGGGCATTTTGGCCGCTTCAGGGCAGATCGCCGCCGATAAGCTGCCAATGCACGAATTTATCGGGGAGTTGGCACTGTCGGGTGAGCTGCGTGCAGTCACCGGCGTGATCCCCGCCGCGCTCTCGGCACATCAGGTACAGCGGCGGCTGATCCTTGCCACCACCAACGCTGAACAAGCCCAGCTGGTGGCGCATGCCAATCCGCTCTCTGCCCATTCACTACAGGCGGTGTGTGACTATCTCAACGGTAAGGCCACGCTTGATATGCCGCAACAACAACATTCAGAGGCGGCAGCAAACAGCTATCAGAACGGATCAGGGCTAGATTTGCAGGATATTATCGGTCAGCAGCAGGCCAAGCGCGCACTGGAGATTGCCGCCAGTGGGCAGCATCACCTGCTGTTACTTGGCCCGCCGGGAACCGGAAAAACCATGCTGGCCAGCCGCCTGCGTGATCTGCTGCCGGTGATGAGTGATCAAGAGGCATTGGAAACCGCTGCTATTGGCAGTTTAGTGCATCAGGATATTCATCGTGGAAACTGGAAACAGCGGCCATTTCGCACGCCGCATCACAGTGCCTCAACAGCAGCACTGGTGGGCGGTGGCAGCATGCCGCGCCCCGGTGAGATATCGCTTTCCCATAACGGGATCTTGTTTTTAGATGAGTTGCCAGAGTTTGAACGTAAAGTGCTTGATGCGCTGCGCGAGCCGCTTGAGTCGGGTGAAATTGTTATCTCGCGTGCACAGGCAAAAGTCTGTTTTCCGGCCCGTTTTCAGCTCATTGCTGCGATGAACCCCAGCCCAACCGGACACTATCAGGGGGTACACAACCGCAGTAATCCACAGCAGGTGTTGCGCTATTTAAGCCGTTTATCCGGCCCATTTTTAGACCGTTTTGATCTCTCCATTGAAGTCCCTTTGCTGCCGCAGGGCAGCCTGACACAAAACCCACAACGTGGTGACAGCAGCCAACAAGTTCGTGAACGGGTATTACAAGCACAGCAGCGGCAAAAACAGCGGCGCGGCAAGCTCAATGCGATGCTCAGTAGCCGTGAAGTGGAGCATGATTGCCGCCTTAGCAGTACGGACAGTGATTTTCTTGAACAGACACTCAACCGGCTTGGCCTATCAGTACGGGCCTATCACCGGATTTTAAAAGTCGCCCGCACTGTTGCTGATTTGGCTGCCGAGGATCAGATTCAGCGGGTACACTTGGCCGAAGC
>NZ_JBOFRH010000032.1:0-1699 GCF_051650925.1 Plesiomonas sp. | reverse complement strand
GTTCCCTGAGCAGCCATGTATAGCCTGTGGTTGGGTTCGCGGGTAATTCAATAAGATGCTGCAAATGCTGATACAGATGGAAAATTGAAATGCTAATACATTAATTTCAGAAGTATTAATGTGATGCATTTCCCGCAATCTGTATTGATATATGTGACCACAATCAATAAATAGGTAAGGTGATAACGTAATAGGTAATTTCAAGCGCCACGTTATCGCTCTGGCCTCCCGTGGAATAGCTGCACCGTTATCTCTCCCGATAGCGGTGCATTTTTTTATCTTCCGCTCACTGCTTTACCCACCAAAGTAAACTAATCATGACAGTACGCCGTAGAGGATTACAAAACCCTCTGTTTTCTCTGTGTTTGTCGCTGTGTCCCTTGGTTATACTCAAGAGGTTAATTAACTAGGCAAGCAAGGATTGGACATGAGCACAACGGTTACCCGCAGAGGCGTTCCGGTTGAAGTCGCCGGGCATTTTCCCGCTAAAGGCGAACAGGCCAAGCCTTTTACGCTGGTGGATAAAGATCTGAGTGATGTCACGCTGGCCAGCTTTGGTGCGCAGCGTAAAATCTTAAATATTTTTCCAAGCATTGATACTGCCGTGTGTGCCACCTCGGTACGTAAGTTCAATGCTGAGGCATCTGGCTTGAATAACACGGTCGTGTTGTGCATTTCAGCAGACTTGCCGTTTGCTCAAGCGCGCTTTTGTGGCGCAGAAGGGTTAGCAAATGTCATCACGTTATCAACCCTGCGCTCCGCATCTTTCATGCAAGATTACGGGGTAGCCTTCGCAACCGGTTCAATGGTCGGATTGGCGGCGCGCGCTGTGATTGTGCTGGATGAAAACAATCACGTACTACACAGTGAATTGGTTGCTGAGGTGGCTAATGAGCCCGATTATGCCGCGGCATTGGCAGTACTGAAGTAACAAAACTCGATTTTTTCACGTTAAAGTAAGCCCGCTGGTCACAGTGGGCTTTTTTTATGGCCAATTTGGCATGCGGTGGTTAGCTACTCTGGAGTGCAAGGCAAAAAAAAGCCAGATACGGATCTGGCGAGGGAAATTCAACACACAGGAGAAATGAATGCAGTGAAATACTAAAAAGACAGAGGACTAACTCTACCTTTACGTTAGCGAGATCTCGGGCATGGATCACGTATGAAAGCGTATCAGTATGGTTTAATCCGTAACGAAATTACTTTTGTTCATCACTTCCTAAATAATAATCAGAAAATAATACCCATGAGTAATTACCGAGTGTGATTATTTTCAGTGAGTGAACTCGTATGATTGAGCGTTGTTTCGAAGTGATGATGCAAGTATCAATCATATATTCTGATACAAATCATATTCATTATTATCACAAAAGCGAACATTCATGTGTTTACCCTCTTTTATGTTCTCCATACAATCATAGGCATTGAATGCGATTTAGGTAGGGGATAACCATGAAAAGAACAACCAATTTGATTGCTTCTCTGCTTATCACTCTCGCCATGGCATTATTGATTTTGGGCAGTTTCCATGCGCAATCATTAGAACAAGCAATAAGATTAGCGGAAAGTGATTTTTTATGGATGGTCTTTTTTGTTCGTTTATATTGGGGGGCAAACTTACTTTTCTCTCGCGTCATTGCATTGCTGACAGTCACCGGATCGTGTGGGCTGTTTTTTATGGTCGTCACTTTTTTGTTGA
>NZ_JBOFRH010000031.1:0-4843 GCF_051650925.1 Plesiomonas sp. | reverse complement strand
GCCGAGCAACTAAGCAAAAAATCATGTTAGATCATGATTATGTTGATGAAAGTTTGTTTGTGAAAGGCAAGGAGATGATCTATCGCCAAGTAGAAAACAGCTTTACCCAGCCCAATGCGGTGGTCAACATGCATATGCTAGATTGGGCGGTAGATGCCACACAACATGCAACGGGCGATCTGTTAGAACTCTATTGCGGTAACGGTAATTTTTCATTGGCACTGGCACGCAATTTTAACCGTGTACTGGCTACTGAGATTGCCAAACCATCGGTTGAGTCGGCGCAGTATAATATTGCGGTGAATAAGCTGGAAAATGTGCAGATAATCCGGATGTCGGCAGAAGATTTTACACAGGCCATGAACGGTGTACGTGAGTTTAATCGCCTGAAAGGTATCGATCTAAAAAGTTATCAGTGCAATACCATTTTTGTCGATCCGCCACGCAGTGGTCTAGATGCGGATACCGTCAAATTGGTGCAGGGCTATGAGCGTATTCTTTATATTTCATGTAACCCTGAAACACTGCGCGACAATTTGCTGGTGTTAAGTGAAACTCATGAGATTAAGAAGTTAGCGCTGTTTGACCAGTTCCCGTATACCCACCATATGGAAAGCGGTGTACTGCTCGAACGTAAGCGCTGATAAACGCAATACTGCCCGCCAGTACCGGCGGGCAGTGAGTATTTAGGTTCTTTTTTTGCTCAGTAAACCCAGTTTACTTAAGATCCAAAACAGCAAGGCCATACAAAGCATCAGTGGGATAAAGTTAGACCCAATTTCTGGATGCTCAACGCGGACGAAAACTGAGTAAGCCAGCACACCAAAAATGAAGCTCAGGCCAGTCAGTAGCGGAGAGTCATTTTGCAGTGGCGCACTGACATAGCGCTGATACAAGCAGTACACCGATAGCACCAGTGCAATTACCGGAAACAGGCTAAAAGTGACGTGGCTGTTGAATAGGGTTGCGACGGTCGCATTACCACAAAAGCCAACCAGTAGTGCAAACAGTAGTGGTTTCAACTCTTTTCTCTGTGTGGTTTGATTCATTATTCTTTCCTAATTTGGCCTATCAATGGGCTCTGTCTTATTTTCTGAACGGTGCTTTTATATGCTGATTGCGTTTATTACGCTCATCGCATTCATTATATTGATGACTATGATTACGCCTGTCAGTGCATAAACCGAGGCTCAGTGCTGTCTGCCGGTAATCCGCATAATCTTTGTAGCATAAATGTTATGCCAGACGGTCATGACAAGATGGAATTATTGCGCTATTGCACGTTTTTCCTGCTCTTTACGATACCAGTATGCACCTTTTGCGATCATCCGCAATTGCAGTACTAAACGCTCTTCTAGCAGATTACGGCTGTGTTGATCCATATCCAGCGCATCAGCGCCTGCGGTAAACACTAAAGTGACCATCGCTTCGGCTTGTGCGGCGGCAAAAGGCAGCGGCATTTTATTGTTCTGCACAATGTACTCTGACAGCTCTGCAATAAAATGCTGAATTTCACGTGCGACAGCAGCACGAAATGCGGCTGAAGTGCCGGATCGCTCACGCAGCAGTAAGCGAAAGACATTGGGGTTATCGCAGATAAACTCCATGAATGTTTCCACTGAGGTACGCACAACACTGCCTCCGGTGGCAATACGCTGGCGAGCCTGCCGCATCAGTTGGCGCAGCATCAGGCCACTTTCATCAACCATGGTGAGCCCGAGCTCATCCATATCTCGAAAATGGCGATAAAACGAGGTAGGTGCAATGCCCGCTTCCCGTGCGACTTCCCGCAAACTTAGGCTGGAAAAACTGCGCTCAACACTGAGCTGGCTGAAAGCGGCATCAATTAATGCACGGCGTGTACGCTCTTTTTGTTCGGCTCGAACACCCATATACTGGTCTATCTACTCTGCATTGACGGTGTATTAAATACGGATTTGACGGGTCAATAATGCCGATTGAGTACTGCGATAATCGGCGATGACTGAGAGTCAGTAAGCATCACATATCAGTTGTGTTGTTCAGTCTAACGCGAACCGTTTAAAACGCGAATACCGTTTACACATTCGATCCTCTCTTCCAGCATAATCTTCTGCTTTAAAGGCTTTTTTATCTTTAATTATCTCTGGCATATCTCTACAACAATAAAGCCTGTGAATATGGCCCGATAAGGTGCTGCATGCATCACGCTTTTATATCACTAATGATAATCAGATTGGGGCTAGTAACGTGAAATGTTACATTTGTGTTGAATAATAATAACGTTCTGGACCTGACATGCATACCCCTACTGTTGATAATGAATTCGATTTTGATGTGATAGTGATTGGCTCAGGCCCCGGTGGTGAAGGGGCAGCAATGGGGCTGGTTAAACAGGGTTTTCGCGTTGCGATGATTGAGCGACACCCCAGTGTCGGCGGGGGCTGTACACATTGGGGTACTATTCCGTCAAAGGCATTGCGCCATGCCGTAAGCCGGATTATTGAGTTCAACCACAACCCGCTGTATTGCGATAATTCAGTCACCCTGCGTAGTACGTTTCCCAAAATACTGGCACATGCCCAGCATGTTATTGGGCAGCAAACCCGTATGCGTAAAGGGTTTTATGATCGCAATCAGTGCCAGCTTTTTTTCGGTACTGCCCATTTTATTGATGCGCATACGCTGACTATCACTGATGCAGAACAGACACAAACGGTGCTGCGCGCCCGTTATGTGGTGATTGCTACCGGATCACGCCCGTATCACCCGCAGGGAGTGGATTTTTCACACCCGCGTGTATATGACAGTGATTCGATTTTGTCGCTCCAGCATGATCCGCGCCACGTGATCATTTATGGCGCTGGGGTGATTGGCTGTGAGTATGCCTCTATTTTTCGTGGGCTGGGGGTGAAAGTTGATCTGATTAATACGCGGGATCGTCTGCTGTCATTTTTAGATCAGGAGATCTCTGATTCGCTGTCATACCATTTTTGGAACAGTGGGGTGGTGATCCGCCACCATGAGGAGTGCGCGCAGATAGAAGGCACTGAGCACGGGGTGATCTTGCATCTCAAGTCAGGCAAAAAAATGAAGGCCGATTGCTTGCTGTACGCTAACGGGCGCACCGGTAATACTGATTTACTGCAACTGGACAATATCGGCCTGTCGGCTGATACACGGGGACAATTGCAGGTGAATGACCATTATCAAACCTGCGCAGAGAATATTTATGCGGTCGGGGATGTGATTGGTTATCCGAGTCTGGCATCGGCAGCCTATGATCAGGGGCGGATTGTGGCACAGGCAATTGCTCAGCAGAGCGTGCGCAGTAAGCTGATTGAGCATATCCCGACCGGTATTTACACGATCCCAGAGATAAGTTCAGTGGGGAAAACCGAGCAAGAGCTGACTGCGCTCAATGTGCCGTATGAGGTGGGTCGAGCTCAGTTTAAGCATCTGGCCAGAGCGCAAATTGCAGGGATGAATGTCGGCAGTCTGAAGATTTTGTTTCATCGCGAAACTAAGGCCATTTTGGGTATTCACTGCTTTGGTGAACGGGCGGCAGAGATTATTCATATCGGGCAAGCGATTATGGAGCAGACCGGCAGTGCCAATACGCTGGAGTATTTTGTTAATACGACGTTTAATTACCCGACAATGGCTGAGGCGTATCGGGTAGCCGCGTTGAACGGCTTAAATCGGTTGTTTTAAGCCGTTGTTGTGGTGGACGCTGTCGCGATGAAAATCAGCGTTGGGCCAGTAGCGGCAGCATCTGCTGACGAATGGCCTCGGCCAACTGCTCATAGCGCGCTTTGAGCGGAGAGCCTGGGCGATAGACTAACCCGATAGTGCGTAGCGGCTGCGGATCATGGCAAGGCAAGTAACACACACCATCGCGCGTGCGCTGCTGTGGCACGGCCAGTTGTGGCAGCAGCGTCATCCCCGCGCCAGCAGCGACCATATTGCGCAGTGTTTCTAAACTGGTCGCGCGAAAATGGGTATCTTCATCGGCTCCAGCGGCAAAGCAAAAGCCCATTGCCTGATCGCGCAGGCAGTGCCCATCTTCTAGCATCAATACGTGCTCACCGGCCAGCTCCGGCAGGCGGATTTCTGTCCGGCTAGCCCACGGATGATCACTGCACACGGCCAACAGCATCGGTTCATCAAACAGCGGGATCTCGATAAACGGCTCGGTCTCTTTCACCAGTGCCAGCAGAGCACAATCAATCTGACCGGCATCGAGTTGCGCCAGTAACTGATGAGTCTGCGCTTCGTGCAGATACATCTCTAACTGCGGAAAGCGCTGCCGCAATAGCGGGATAATGTGCGGCAACAGATACGGGCCCGTGGTGGGGATCACGCCAATATGCAGCGGGCCTGACATCTCATCGCCCTGTACGCTGGCCATCTCTTTGAGAATTTTGACCTGCCGCAACACCTCACGCGCCTGATCAACCAAGCGCATGCCTGATTCAGTGAACAGCACTTTACGACTGGTGCGTTCAAGCAACATCACGCCCAATTCATCTTCTAGCTTGCGGATCTGCCCGCTTAACGTCGGTTGACTGACATAACAGGCTTCCGCCGCTTTGCGAAAATGTTTGTGTTCCGCCAGTGCCACCAGATATTCAAGGTCACGGATATTCATAACACACCATTTGATAGTGAGAACCTATCGATAGAATAGCGATAAGCGATTAGAACTATCAATCGTCAGATCACATAATTGGTTACAAGAGATGACGGACAGCCCGTCAGGAAATACGATTACGATGAATTATTAATTCACTGCATTCATAAAATTAGGGATAACCAATATGTTGAAGAGTCATGAAGGTCAAGCAGTTCCACAGGTTACATT
>NZ_JBOFRH010000030.1:0-1168 GCF_051650925.1 Plesiomonas sp. | reverse complement strand
CACCGCTGAATTTACGGAAGACAGCCGAAAAAGCATAGTCAGAGAGTGTGAGAGTTGCAGTGAGGCCAATAAGAAGAAAGGGAGAAGAATAAGAAAACGCGGGCATAACCCGCGTAATTTTGTACTGCCTTTGGCTGACTTTTTTACTCACTTCTTTACTTACATAGTGAGGTGCCGTCAGCCGAGGGAAGGTCACGCTAAAGTGCGTGAGGATTATTCCGCCGGCTTATCGTTACCTGAGGTTGTATCTTGAGCATCATCGGCTTTGGCGCCGTGCGCATACATCACGGTGTTGCGGATATAACGCAAATGATCAGTTAGCGCTGGATTATGTGCACCTTCCGCAGAATGGCTGTGCAGCATGATCAGACCTGAGTGCGTTTCCTCACTTAACTGACGCGCACGCGCCAGCAGGTGTTCGGTCACTTGTGCGCGCACCTCATCTTTGGCGTACAAGTCATACAGCAACCAGATGCGTTTGAGCTCTACAGCACTGAACATCGGGTTCAGCTGAACGAAGCCGGTCACTTCACCTTGGCCGGTTTCGGTATAGAAGATAACAATATCGTTTCTGGCCAGACGCTCATGAAGAAAATCTTCAATGGTCTCGATTTCCGAATGGATATGCCGTTCCTGCCGATACATGACATACAACGGAGCCAGTTTATGAATGTCTGCAAGTTGCGCCTGATAGAGTTTCATTGTGACACCTTTAATCAGATTAACGACATGCAAGTAGAATAAGACAATCCGGTATGTGTTTTTGTGCTTAACGATGAAAAATCGTTGGTTAAGGTAAGTAAATATATCGCGTTTACGCCATTTGTCAGCTGCTTGTGGTGATTAACCTTAAGGCAGAATTGCGAAGCAGCAAAATTTCCCTTTAGCTTCCCTTTAGCTGATGGGGAGATGAGCGAGTGTTAGGTACGTTAGCGGTATTTTCGGGCTCACTGCCGGACACCGCTAAACGTGAAAATGACAGACAAACACTCAGCCCATCACGCTCTGCGGTCTCTGAGGGGCGGTTGGTAATTTGCAAGGTTGCGCCGTGGTGACGCGCGATATTTTGCACAATGGCCATCCCCAGACCAGCACCGCCAATGCGTGTGATTTCCGCGGATGAAGAGGATTGCGCCAGATCTGCGTTGGCGCGATAAAAACGTTCGCA
>NZ_JBOFRH010000029.1:0-9666 GCF_051650925.1 Plesiomonas sp. | reverse complement strand
AGACGTACCGTATCTGCACCGTATTTCTCTACCATCTCCTGAGGGTCAATGCCGTTATTTTTTGATTTCGACATTTTGCTCATACCGGCATATACCAGCGGATGGCCATCTTTATCTTCAGCTTTGAGGATAGCGCCTTTAGCATCACGCTCGGTGATGACCGCATCGGTTGGCGCAACCCAGATCCGCTCACCGTTATTACCGGTGTAGTAGAACGCATCAGCCAACACCATACCCTGACACAACAGGCGTTTTGCCGGTTCATCAGAGTTGACCAAACCAGCATCACGCAGCAGTTTGTGGAAGAAGCGGAAGTAGAGCAGGTGCATGGTGGCGTGTTCAATACCCCCAATATACTGATCCACTGGCAGCCAGTAGTTCGCCGCATCTGGGTTTAGCATGCCATCGTTATAGTCTGGGCAGGTATAACGAGAGTAGTACCATGATGATTCCATAAAGGTATCAAAGGTATCGGTTTCACGCAGTGCCGGTTGGCCGTTGACCATCACTTTTGCCCACTCAGGGTCGGCTTTGATCGGGCTTTGTACCCCGTCCATCGTGACATCTTCTGGCAGAACCACTGGCAGCATATCTTCCGGCGTTGGAACAACGGTACCGTCTTCCAGTGTTACCATCGGAATTGGCGCACCCCAATAACGCTGACGGGAAACACCCCAATCACGCAGACGGAAGTTTACGCGACGCTCACCTTTACCGATGCTGCTGAGTTTGTCAGCAATGGCGTTAAAGGCGGCATCAAAATCAAGCCCATCAAACTCACCGGAATTAAACAGCAGGCCTTTTTCGGTATAGGCTTGTGCTGAGATATCCGGCGCGTTGCCATCAGCCGGTGCGATAACCGCATCAATCGGCAGGTTGTATTTAGTGGCAAATTCGTAATCACGCTGATCGTGCGCAGGCACCGCCATGACCGCACCCGTGCCGTAGCCCATCAGTACAAAGTTGGCGACCCATACCGGGACTTTACGACCATTCAGTGGGTGAATGGCGTACAGGCCGGTAGCAACCCCTTTTTTCTCCATGGTTGCCAGTTCAGCTTCGGCAACCTTGGTGTTGCGGCATTCGTTGATAAATGCAGCCAGTTCAGGGTTATTCTCAGCCGCCTTTTGTGCCAGCGGATGCCCTGCCGCGATCCCAACATAGGTAACACCCATGAAGGTATCTGGACGCGTGGTGTATACAGTCAGTGTTTCATCCATTCCGTCCATATCGAACGTAATATCAACACCTTCAGAGCGGCCAATCCAGTTACGCTGCATGGTTTTCACCATATCAGGCCACTCGTTCAAACCGTCAAGATCGGTAAGCAGTTGATCGGCATAATCGGTGATTTTGATAAACCACTGCGGGATCTCTTTTTGTTCAACGTGAGTATCACAACGCCAGCAGCAGCCTTCGATAACTTGTTCGTTCGCCAGTACGGTCTGGTCATTCGGGCACCAGTTTACAGAGGAGGTTTTTTTGTAAACCAGACCCTTTTCGTACAGCTTGGTGAAGAACCACTGTTCCCAGCGGTAGTATTCTGGCTTGCAGGTCGCCATTTCGCGCTTCCAGTCATAGCCAAAGCCCAGCATTTTTAGCTGGTTTTTCATGTACTCAATATTGTCGTAAGTCCACGGTGCAGGCGCAGTTTTATTTTTAATCGCCGCATTTTCAGCAGGCAGGCCGAACGCATCCCAACCAATAGGTTGCAGTACGTTTTTACCTTGCATACGCTGATAACGTGAAATCACATCACCAATGGTGTAGTTACGAACGTGCCCCATATGCAGTCGGCCAGAAGGGTACGGGAACATAGACAAGCAATAGAATTTCTCTTTGCTAGCATCTTCAGTAACTTGAAATGTTTTATTGGTTTCCCAATGTTGCTGAACCTTGCTTTCAAGGTCTTCCGGGCGATATTGCTCTTGCATGCTGAATATCCAGAATTCTGTGGGGTGAATTAAGTATCAAGATCAGGAATAGCCATAGAATAACGTATAGAAGCAAGATGCAACAATAGTAACCACGGTTTCGATGCAGAGTTTCGTCATTTGCGGGTGAGGTAATAGACTATTTACCAGAATTACAGCAATAATGATTTACATCACCCATAAAGCAATTGTTGTGATTACAGGCTAAAACTGGGGTGAAAACCGTTAACGTGACTGATTTAAGGGGGATATATGAGTCAGTGGACTAAGTACTATCGCGCTTTTATTGATCGTTTTACGCAAGATTTACAAGCCGGTGAGCATGAGCTGAATAAAGCGGTTGAAACTACCGAGAGCTACCTGAATGCCACCAGTGATTTAACGCGTGATGAGCTGGCCTTGATTAATGCCTATATTGAGCGGGATTTGGCTGAGTTTGCGCAGTCTTATGCCGAGAGCAAAGAGGCATTTAAAGAAGGGGTCTTTTTCCTGAGTTTAAAAGAGAGTATCTGGCAGGGATTGGCCGATATTACTGATAAAACCCAGTTAGAGTGGCACGAGGTGATTGATGATGTCACTCACCACGGGGTATACCAAAGTGGTGAGCTGGTGGGGCTTGGCAATATTGTGTGTGAGCACTGTCATCACAGGATCGTCTTTAACCACCCAGATATTTTACCAGCTTGCCCAAAATGTGGTGAGACAGCGTTTAGCCGCCAGCCATTCCAGCCTTAATCTGTTGAGTTTTGTTGCTCGGTTTTGTGATCAACTAAATACCCGCGAAGTGTCAGAGAAATATCAGGCAAAAGTGTGTTATTAGGCGTAAAACCGTACCGGCAGAATAACATTTTGCTGCCGGTACGATAGCGGTATTACTGTATTTTCAACGGGTTATCTGTTGCGCAGGCGTGCTGCAATGATCAAGCTAAGTGCTGCTGCAATCCACAATGGCCAGTTGCCAAAACGAACATACGGTGTGTTTCCGCGTGTTGGCACGACGGTTGCACTGAGCACGGCTGTTTTAAATTGGGGGATCTGTTGCTGTATTTCGCCGTTAGCATCAATTACAGCCGTTACGCCGTTATTGGTAGCTCGCAACAGCGGACGACCGAGTTCAAGTGCGCGCATTCTGGCCATTTGGAAATGTTGCCATGGCCCAATAGAGTTGCCAAACCATGCATCATTCGACACAGTCAGCAGAAAATCGGTATCCCGATTGGCAAGGAAATTGGCTCGCATTCTATCACCCAAAATAATCTCATAGCAGATTGCTGTTTCAAGGTGATAGTTGCCGGCTCGTAGGTCGGTTTGCAGATACTCGCCTCGACTAAAAGAGGACATTGGCAGATTAAACAGCGGAGCAATTTCACGCAGTAGTGACTCAAACGGCACATACTCACCAAACAAAACCAGATGGTTTTTGTTATAGCGGTTTTGGGTTGGGTATTGATAGGTTTCCTGCGGATCACCCAGCGTAATCACGGTATTGTAGAACGCTTTGGTATCAGGGCGTTGATCAACCACACCGGTAATCAGTATCGCTTTATTGCTGCGAGTGATGCCATCGAGCATGCTTAGCAGTTGATTCTCTTCACTTTCAATTGAAGGAATAGCCGCTTCTGGCCAGATAACCAGATCGCCACGTTGCAAATAGGGGCGAGAGGCATCCAGATAAGTCTGCATGGTGGGCACTCGGTACGCCGGTTCCCATTTTAACTCTTGATCGATATTGCCCTGAATCAGTGCAACATCACGCTTGCGTGCCGGCTCTGGTGTTACCCACGAATGATTGGCAACTGGCCAGAGGCTCAGAGGCAGCAGTATGGCAATCACGGCAGGTAACCACTGGCGGCGGGCCAGTGTCAGTGCAAACAGGCCGCTGATCAGCATCAGTACAAAAGTGATACCTTGTACGCCGGTAATCGGGCCTAAGCCTTTGAGTGGGCCATCAATTTGGGTATAACCAAATTGTAGCCACGGAAAACCGGTAAACAGCCAGCCGCGTAAAAATTCGGTGAGTGTCCACAATACCGGTGCGGCAAAGACTAAGCGTGCCGCGTTGGTTTTGGGGAAAAAGCGTGCGAGTAGTGCGCCAAACAGCGCAGAATACAGTGAGAGATAAGCGCAAAGTAAGGCAACTAATAACCAGCCGACAACCAGCGGTAATCCGCCAAATTGCTGAATACTGACGTTAATCCAGTGTAATCCGCTAAACAACAGGCCAAATGCCCAGGCAAAACTGATCACTGCCGCCTGTTTTGGTGTGCGGTTGAGAGTCAGTAATAAAAGCCCAGTCAGTGAAAGTAGGGCACAGGGCCACAGATCAAAGGGGGAGTAAGCCAGAGTACCCAGCGCGCCGGAAAAAACCGCCAGCGGCAGCGCAACGCGCCAGCGGGTTAAAAGTTGCATCATTGCTACTTAATCAGCCAAATTAGGAAGTGGAGCATCGTCCGGAATGGTGACCCGAACCTGAATAATACGACGGCTATCAGCCATGGTGACTTTAAACTGGTAGCCATCAATGGTGACATGTTCTCCGCGCGACGGTAAATGGCCGAAGCTTTGCATGATTAACCCACCAATGGTATCGACCTCTTCATCACTAAAATGTGTGCTGAAGGCATCGTTAAAATCATCAATTGGGGCTAACGCACTTACCGCAAAGGTGTGGCGACTTAGCTGGCGAATATCACGATCATCCTCTTCGTCGTACTCATCTTCAATATCGCCGACAATCTCTTCGAGGATATCTTCGATGGTGACAAGGCCGGATACACCGCCAAATTCATCGATCACAATGGCCATATGGTAACGCTGCGAGCGGAAGTCTTTCAGCATGCGGTCAACACGCTTACTTTCCGGAACGACCACAGCGGGGCGTATAACGCTGTCCATTTCGAACTGTTCGGCATCACTGCGCATAAACGGCAGCAGATCTTTTGCCATGAGCAGGCCTTCGATATGATCTTTATCTTCGCTGATCACCGGAAAACGGGAGTGCGCAGATTGAATGATTACATCGATACACTCATCAAGGGTCTGATTTTTTTTCAGGGTCACAATTTGAGAACGTGGGATCATGATATCCCGAACCCGAAGTTCGGAGATTTCCATGACACCCTCGATCATTTCGCGGGTCTCCTGATCAATCAGATCATTTTGTTCGGAATCACGGATCACATCGAACAAGTCGCTGCGGTTCTTTGGTTCTCCGTGGAAGAGCTGCGTTAACAGCTGACTGAAAAATCCCTTTTTACTGGGGCCATCAGTGTGTTGCGAATGGTCGTCGCTCATGTGCTCTAATTAGTTAGTTAATCCAGGTCTTTTTCGGCTGCATACGGATCGGGGTATCCCATCTCCTGCATGATTTCCGTTTCTAAAGACTCCATTTCTTCGGCTTCATCATCTTCAATATGATCATAACCCAGCAGATGTAAACTGCCATGCACAACCATATGAGCCCAATGTGCCAGACGATCTTTTTCTTGCTCGGCAGCTTCTGTTTCAACCACTTGGCGGCAGATGATCAAATCACCAAGCAGCGGAAGTTCAATACCGGGTGGTGCTTCAAACGGGAAAGATAACACATTGGTTGGTTTATCTTTACCACGGTAGGTGAAATTTAAATGACGGCTCTCATCTTCATCAACAATCCGAATGGTCACTTCGGCTTCTGGTTGAAAAGCAAGCACAGTGCCATCAAGCCAGCGTTGAAAATCGGTACTGGTTGGCAAGCCCTCTTCATTGGCGCTGGCAATTTGTAAATCCAATTCAACCGTCATTGTGCTGTATTCTCATCAGGCGTTGTTGTATTGACTCTGCTTTCTGGCAGATGTTCCGTTTTTTCGTTCGGCTCACGGGAATCTTGTGCCGCCTGATTGTCGTGGTTGTCACGATAGCGGCGTTCACGTTCTGCTTTTTGCTGCTGCTGACTGGCATCCCACGCATCGTAAGCCATCACGACACGCGCAACAACAGGGTGGCGCACGATATCGCCGGCTACCAAGAAATTGAAGCTGATATCATCAACATTTTTCAGCACATCAATCGCATGGCGCAAGCCTGAGGTTTGGTGGCGCGGTAAGTCAACTTGTGTGATATCACCGGTAATCACCGCTTTTGAGTTAAAGCCAATCCGAGTCAGGAACATTTTCATCTGTTCTGTGGTGGTGTTTTGGCTCTCATCCAAAATAATAAACGCATCATTTAACGTTCTGCCGCGCATGTATGCCAGTGGCGCAATTTCTATCACATTGCGTTCAATCAGTTTTTCTACCCGTTCAAAGCCGAGCATTTCGAACAGCGCATCATACAGCGGACGCAGATACGGATCGACTTTCTGGCTCAGATCGCCGGGTAAAAAGCCAAGCTTTTCACCTGCTTCAACGGCTGGGCGGGTCAGCATAATCCGGCGGATCTCTTGGCGCTCTAAAGCATCAACGGCTGCGGCAACGGCCAAATAGGTTTTACCTGTACCGGCTGGGCCGATACCAAAGGTAATATCATGACGCAAAATATTGGCAATGTAGTTTGCCTGATTGGGGGTGCGCGGTTTAATCAGACCACGTTTGGTTTTGATGATCACCTCTTTGCCGTGCGCGGGGATCTCGGCCGCCATTTGTTCGAGTACCCGGCTTTCTGTTACGGCAAGATGGATATGATCAGGGCTGATATCGTTAACAATGCCGCGTACGGGCGCAGTTTCAACATATAAATCAGTCAAAATCTGGCAAGTTGCACTGATACACGTCTGTTTTCCTGAAACCTGAAAGTGGTTATCACGGCGGATAATTTCCACACCAAGGCGGCGTTCAAGTTGTTTCAGGTTATCATCAAACGGGCCGCACAAGCTCATTAAACGCTTATTGTCAGCCGGTTCAAGCGAGATTTCTTGAGAATGGACCTTGTTCAAATTTTACCCCTATCCCTTAAACAACTGCCCGCAAATGGCGGGCAGTAAAACAGTATAAGAAGATTAAGGCATGTAGGTACTAACACCTAAATCATCTTCTTTACGTGTACGAGCAATAACACTTTCCGGTGATTGTGCTACACGCAGATTCATCTGCTCTTCTGTGCGTAATAGTTTACCGCGCAATGAGTTCGGATTGACATCAGTGATTTCAACATCCACGAATTTTCCGATCAGATCCGGTGTACCTTCAAAGTTAACCACTCGGTTATTTTCAGTACGGCCAGACAGCTCCATCACACTTTTACGTGATAAACCTTCAACCAAAATACGTTGCGTTGTGCCGAGCATCTGGCGGCTATACTGCATTGCTTGCTGGTTTATACGCTCTTGCAGAATATACAAACGCTGTTTTTTCTCCTCTTCCGGCACATCATCTGGCATATCAGCGGCCGGCGTGCCTGGGCGAGCAGAGAAAACAAAACTGTAGCTCATATCGAACCCGATTTCGGCAATAAGCTTCATGGTTTGCTCAAAGTCAGCCTCGGTTTCACCTGGGAAGCCCACAATAAAGTCTGAGCTGATCAGAATATCAGGGCGTGCTTTACGGATTTTACGAATCAATGACTTATATTCAATAGCCGTGTGTGCACGTTTCATCATCGTCAGTACACGGTCAGAACCGCTCTGTACTGGCAGATGTAAAAAGCTCACTAGCTCTGGCGTATCTTCATACACGGCCACGATATCGTCAGTAAACTCAATCGGGTGGCTGGTGGTAAACCGCAGACGGTCAATACCG
Organism: Plesiomonas sp.; assembly: GCF_051650925.1. Taxonomy (NCBI): domain Bacteria; kingdom Pseudomonadati; phylum Pseudomonadota; class Gammaproteobacteria; order Enterobacterales; family Enterobacteriaceae; genus Plesiomonas; species Plesiomonas sp. Next base: position 2,018 of record NZ_JBOFRH010000029.1, on the reverse strand, counting down.
TCAATAGAGGCAACCAAACGCAGCAGTTCAGCAAAGCTGTACTCTTGGCCGTCATGGTTTACTGCGCGGTAAGCATTAACATTCTGACCCAGCAGGTTAATTTCGCGAACACCTTGCGCAGCAAGCTGGGCAATTTCAAGAATGATATCATCAGCCGGTCGGCTAACTTCTTCACCACGGGTGTAAGGCACTACGCAGTAAGTACAATATTTATTGCAGCCTTCCATGATAGAAACAAAGGCGGTTGGGCCTTCGGCACGCGGCTCTGGCAGGCGGTCAAATTTCTCAATTTCAGGGAAGCTGACATCGACAATTGGGCTACGGTTGCCAGACAACTTGGTCAGCATTTCTGGCAAGCGGTGCAGGGTTTGCGGGCCAAAAATCATGTCGACATAGGGCGCACGCTCACGAATATGAGCCCCTTCTTGTGAAGCCACACAGCCGCCAACCCCAATAATCAGATCTGGCTTTTTCTCTTTGAGTGCGCGCCAGCGTCCCAGTTGGTGGAACACTTTCTCCTGCGCCTTCTCACGGATTGAGCAGGTGTTAAGCAGCAGAACATCTGCTTCTGCCGCGTCATCCGTTAGCTGGTAACCGTGGGTTGAATCCAGCAGATCAGCCATCTTTGATGAGTCATACTCATTCATCTGACAGCCCCAGGTTTTGATGTGAAGTTTCTTCGTCATCGAGTCTCAGTGTCCAAAACAGGTAGGAACGCCAGCCTGCGCGAGCGCGGCTGCATATAAACGCTCTATTCTACTGATTCCGTATCGTGGTGACCAGTTACATCATCAGCGTATTTGCGTTGATATTGAGGGTGCTCATCATCCCAAAATAGGGTTTTAGTGTTTTTTATCAATATGTTGATAAAGAAAATGTAGCCTATTTTTTCTGGAATGAAGTTTGGAATGCAGTAAAAAAAGCGTACTGTTTTGAGGATGCACAGCAGTGTTATTGGGAAGGCGATAAAATCACTTATTATTAATAGGGATATGAGCCGCTTTATTTGTGTGTATTAGTAGATATTTATCTTTGTGTCAGCCTTTCTTACATGTAATGCCTGTACGTAATACCCGTACTTTATGTCTGTATTTAATCTCGGTATTTTTTACATAAGTCTTTGCGGGTTCAGGATAAATAAAAGGATAAAAAAACAGGGCCGACACTCTGACCCTGTTTTTACTGGTTTGTGGCTTGGTTATCACCCGTTCTTTGTGTTACCAGCCACATGATGGTTGGCTAAAAACTGATGACTTACCAGCCAACGTGCGCGTTTATTTTTACGCGTTGTCCTGCTTTGCCCAGGTATCACGTAAGCTAACGGTGCGGTTAAAGACCAAACGCTCAGGCGATGAGTCTTTGTTATCTGCACAGAAGTAGCCTTCGCGCTCGAACTGGAAAGCGTGCTCAACCGGTGCATTAACCAGACTTGGCTCAACAATACCCTGACGAATAATCAGGTTGTCTGGGTTAATGGTCGAGAGGAAATCCTCTGCCGCTGCTGGATTGGCAATGCTGAACAGGCGGTCATACAAGCGGATCTCTGCCGGAACACCTTTATCGGCAGATACCCAGTGGATAACGCCTTTTACTTTACGGCCGTCAGCCGGATCTTTACCTAATGTCTGGGCATCGTAAGTACAGAAGATGGTAGTGATGTTATCAGCATCATCTTTCTCTACACGCTCTGCTTTGATCACGTAGGCATTACGCAGACGGACTTCTTTACCCAATACTAAGCGCTTGAACTGCTTATTGGCCGCTTCGCGGAAATCCGCGCGATCAATAAATACTTCGCGGGTAAACGGTAATTCGCGGGTACCCATTTCTGGCTTGTTCGGGTGTGCCGGAGCAGTCAGGTTTTCCAGATGACCTTCAGGCAGATTTTCAATAACCACGCGTACGGGATCGATCACGGCCATGGCTCGTGGCGCATTTTCGTTCAGATCTTCGCGGATACAGGCTTCAAGTGCCGACATCTCTACCATGTTGTCTTGTTTAGTCACACCGATACGGCG